>BNUJ01000243.1 GCA_025997275.1 Deferribacterales bacterium | reverse complement strand
CACTAACGGCAATCTTTTGAGCGAATTTATGGAGAAGGATAAATCTTCTTATTATACGACTCAAACGCAGCTAGACCAGCAACGCCAGCAGGAAAAGGAACTAGAAAAGAAGCTGCAGGGGCTGTTGGCTGCTACTATTGGCGCAGGCAGGTTTGTTGCCCGTGTTAGTATAGAGATGGATTTTAACAAACGTGATATTATGCGGGAAGAGTATTCTGATACTCCCGTGTTGCGTTCACAATACACAGTTGAAACGACACAGAATAGCAAAGGAGATATGCCTAAGGGGATACCGGGTGTTGAACCGAACCTTGCTGAGCCGGACCAGCTGATAGATAATATTATGACTGAGTTTGCTAAGTCAGAGGAAACTCAAAATTTTGAAATATCTAAGGTAGTGACGCAGGAGCAGAAGACTAGTGGCGAGATAAGGCGACTTACTGTGTCTGTAGTAGTGGACGACAGACCAGAGCAGACGCAAAATGCGGGTGTTCTTACTATCACCAAGCAGGCGCGCACTGATGATGAGCTTAATAGGATACGGACGGCAGTTGCATCAGCAGTCGGTTTTAACGCTACACGTGGCGATGTTGTGGACGTAACAAATATATCCTTTGATACCTCTCAGCAGGTTGTTGAGGAGGTTACGCAGGAGAAGGAGAAGACTATGGAATGGATTGCTTCAGCAGCTAAGTATCTAGGGGCGATAGTTATACTGATACTATTCTACTTTGCTATGGTTAGACCGATACTGAAACGTATAGACGCAACGCGCGACCTTGATGAAGAGATGTCGGGCGAGTCTGCCATAGATGCGCAAATAGCTGGGCTGGATATAATGCCTGTAGGTAGTGAATCAGGTTTCCCAAAAACGCTTGATGATTTAGAGCGTGAGATAGAATCTGAGCTTGACGAGAGCACGCCGCTTGACGTAGAATCTGTCAAGAGCAAGGTAATGTTGAAGAAGATAGAAGAGGCTGCTAACGAAGACCCTGAAATGATAGCTAACC
>BNUJ01000242.1 GCA_025997275.1 Deferribacterales bacterium | reverse complement strand
TGTTTGTAAAAACGAAACGGCGTCCTGCGCATTGTTTGCAGCCTTAGTCAACGCACTAATCTGTGTCCGCAACTTCTCTGATACGGCTAATCCCGAAGCATCGTCTGACGCATGGTTTATGCGCAACCCTGACGACAGCCGTTCTATTGACTTGCCAAGCGTGTTGTTGGCAGACTCAAGATTCCTCTGCGCCACAGAAGACCATACATTGGTGTAAATAGAGAGAGCCATAATCCTCCATGCCAAGCCCGCGACAACTAACGCATTCATTGTCCTAAAACGCGCAAACTAGATAAAAATAGAAAGCCGACTAATACCATAAACGCCAAACGGCGAATAGCTACTAGTCGGCTTAATTATCTTAATACCTAACTTAATATCCAATCAATATCTAATCAATATCTAATCAATACCCAATTCTAATTGTAGATAATCTTTATCATAAAATAGAATGGTTGTCAAGAGGTTTGTTTTATGATACAATCTGCAGAATTATGAAACGTGTTATATTATTGATATTAGATGGCTGGGGTTATAGGGCGGAGACCTCTCACAACGCTGTGCTACTTAGTGACCCTATCAATCTGGATAGGATACAGCAGGTAGCCCCTCATATTTTAATAGGTGCAAGTGGCGAATCTGTAGGCTTACCAGCTGGACAGATGGGCAACTCTGAGGTAGGGCACACCAACATAGGTGCAGGGCGTGTGGTATATCAAGACCTGTTAAAGATTACAAAAGCATTTGAGGACGACTCGGTGCGCAACATTCAAGAGTTGCAAGATTTTTTTAAGAAAGCTGGTAAAGGTGGCAGGTTGCACCTGTTAGGGCTATTGAGCGATGGCGGGGTGCATAGTCATATATCGCACTTTAAGGGGGTAGCGAAACTAGCAAAATCTATGGGCGTTAAAGACATATTTATCCATGCTCTCACAGATGGACGGGACACTCCGCCTAATAGTGCTGTTGGGTATGTAGAAGATTTAGAAAAGTGGCTGAAAGAAAATAACA
>BNUJ01000241.1 GCA_025997275.1 Deferribacterales bacterium | reverse complement strand
CATTAGCAGTAGCCTTTGATAACCCGCTTATCTGTGTCCTTAACTTATCTGATATAGCTATACCCGAAGCATCGTCTGACGCATGGTTTATACGCAACCCACTAGATAACCCCTCTATTGAATGTGATAATGCCTTTGCACTACTGCTGATACCTCCCTGCACCAACACAGCCGCCGTATTAGTATAAACACTAAATGACATAAACAAGCCTCCCTGCAAATACTAAACAAATAAAAAAAGCTGATAGAATAGCCCCTAAATATATACATAACATATATACATAAAGAACTTCCACCAGCCTGATTCCCTCATAGCTTAACTAAATTGTACTGAACCATAACACAAAAAGGGGAGGTTGTCAAGAGTTAGTTTATGTGCCTTGTGGCTACAAAGTTCACTTCGCTTCCGAGCACATTAGACAGCACCACATCGCCCACCTTGACAGGTGCTTGAACTGACACCCCGTCTAGTAGCTTGACGGCTTCAAGTATCTGCCCTTTCGCTATTTCAGCGTCTGTTTTGACAGGCAGTCTTGCAATATCTCCGCCCTTCAGCCACACGGTGCTTGTTATAACACGGGTTGGATTGGTCAGCTCCTTTTTACCGTATGCTAGCCCACGCGGACATTTATTGCCTGACACCAAATAGCCGTTGGCTTCATCCACCTGCAATAGGCAACCTATAGGACAACAAACACAAGTTAGCTCAGTCATAGTTCTTCCTCCACAGTAGCAGACTCGTTCAGCGCATACGCCGCCGCCGCCTTGCCTGCCTTGAAACCCTCTTCTGTAACAAAGTCAACTAGGTCGTGCACATGTGCTACATTGCCAGCGGCAAATATCCCGCTGATAGATGTTTCCATATTCTCGGAGAACACCACACCATTTGTGCGGCTGTCTATCTCAATGCCCGCTCCCCTAGAAAGCTCATTTTCGGGCACTAACCCCACTGACAACAGCAATGTATCGCACTTTATAGTCTGTTCCGTGCCTTTAATCGGTATTCTGTTGTCATCTACT
>BNUJ01000240.1 GCA_025997275.1 Deferribacterales bacterium | reverse complement strand
CAAAGAATGATTCTGCACGCCGCATACGCGAGGTAGAGGAAGAGATTAAAAGCGAAAGCGAAAGACGTGCTCGTAATATCATAGCGAGTTCTATACAGCGTATAGCCCCAGAATACGTGGGTGAAATCACGGTGACCGTTGTGAACCTGCCTAGCGATGACATGAAAGGGCGCATTATAGGCAAAGAAGGGCGCAATATTCGCACGTTTGAGAGCGTGACAGGCGTTGATATAATAGTAGATGATAGCCCAGGCGCGGTAATAATATCGTCTTATGATGCGTATCGCCGTGAGGTCGGCAAGATGACGCTGGAAAAGCTAATCTCCGATGGACGCATACAACCTGCCCGCATAGAGGAGCTGTATATCAAGAGCAAGGCGGAGCTGGACAAGCATATACTTGCAGTTGGTGAGGAGACAGTGTTTAACCTAGGACTTCATAACGTTAGTCAGGAAATTATTAAACTAATCGGGCGGTTGAAATACCGCACCAGCTACGGGCAGAATGTGCTAGGGCACTCTATAGAGGTGGCGAAGATTACTGGTATGATGGCAGCTGAGCTGGGGATGGATGAAAAAGTTGCCCGCCGTGCAGGGCTGCTTCATGATATAGGCAAAGCGTTAGACCACGACCAAGATGGCTCTCATGCTATGATAGGATTAGAAGTTGCTAAAAAGCATAAAGAAGATGCGCGTGTGCTGAACGCTATCGCCTCTCACCATGGAGAGGAGGAGTTCAAGTGCATAGAGGCTATTCTAGTGCAGTCTGCAGATGCTATGTCAGCATCAAGACCGGGCGCAAGGCGTGAGGTGCTGGAAAGCTACATTAAACGGCTTGAAGAGCTTGAAAAGATTGCCTCATCGTTTGAAGGGGTATCGCGCTCATTTGCAATACAGGCTGGGCGTGAGGTGCGCATAATAGTTGAACCTGATAAGGTCAATGATGAGCGGCTCATTACTCTATCTAAGGATATATCAAAGAAGGTAGAGGATGAGATGACCTATCCAGGGCAGATAAAGATTAACGTAAT
>BNUJ01000239.1 GCA_025997275.1 Deferribacterales bacterium | reverse complement strand
TCTGTCAGAGAAATATCAAACCAGTGATTAGTTTTCATATTTTTCGTTAACTGCCTGTCGTAATCACCGATTAGACATTTAGCACAATGCACTCTGCTATCAAATCCAATAACAGATTTACCCCACATAAACCAGAAATTTTCAAGTTGAGTTCTAGAGCTTTTAATCATAAATCTAAACATAACAATTTCCGTCCTCTTCATAACACTTTTTTTAGACGTAGCTAAGTCTTAATCCCTTTAATCAGGTCAGTGTTATCAATTATCTTTATACATTCCTGTACCAACGGACAATATCATAGTATAGTCTGCCATTTCAATCTCATTTAGTTTTTGTTTCAGTTAAGCCTAGAGCCTTTGTCTGTAGCTTTTCATATTCCGATTTAGCTGTTTTTAGATTCTCGGCACGTTGTTTCGTCAACTCTCTTTCGTTCTTACTCATCGCTGATGTTATAGTATGTTCTAGGCAACTAATATTGTAATTGCAAGAGCTATGAAAAGCATCTTTTGGCAAACCATTCACCCTGTGAGCAGTTCCAGTTGTCGGGTGAGTTTTTTCAGCCGTTACGTAGTCGGGGGCAGAATTTACCACTTCCAATGAACGTAGAGCGTCTCCAGCTTTGATAAGCATTTTATCATAACCCATCAATGCTAGCTTTTCTTCAAGGTCGCAAAATTGCCGTTCTTGGACTAAATACACATATTCCAATGTCCATATAACTTTTGGGTCTTTCGTAGCCTGTGCCTCTTTGAGAGCAGAAATTGCCTGTGCTATACCATCAAAACAAGTAGCCTGTCCCTTATTTGCCTTGCCAGGGGTATTTAAGCCTTTTCTGCCAGCGTCAATTTGTTTTGAGCTGTCAACAAGCCTATCTATTAAGCCAGTCTTTGCCATATTCTGTCTCCACCTCTGACAGATTTTGTCCACTATTCTTCAAGTATTCTGCTCCGAATACTTCTTTAATCGCTTTTGCTAAATACGGCGGAATAGGTATCTGATTCATAAGTTGATGAGCTTCTTCTTCCTTGCC
>BNUJ01000238.1 GCA_025997275.1 Deferribacterales bacterium | reverse complement strand
GATGCTACTGCTGGTGGCAGATATGTATTTAGTAACGATGATGGCAAAAAGCTATTAGACAATACGCAGACGTTAAGCATATATGGGAATAATAAGAATGTTGACGTATACATAGAGGGAGAAGATACTGTTGCTGATTTAGTCAAGAAGCTAGCCGATGCGATAGGTTTGTTAGGTATGGCAGGGGACATATCTGTTGATAATCTCGTTAAGATTGTTGAGCCTAATACAGCCACCACCACCAGTGGGGGAGTGGGCAATTATGCGATTGCCGGCACTATATTTTTGCAGACTGCACTAACAGGGGGAGCATCAGAGTTAAGGTTTGCAGGAGATGAGGCGTTATTAAATGCGCTGGGCATATCAACTATACAGAAAGCAGAGGCTAGTGGCATAAATGCAACAGTGTCTGATGCACATACAGGCAGGCTAGTAGGCAGCGACACGGTATCGGACTTTATGCTACGAGGAGTTATAAAGGGAGTTGATATAAAGTTTGCGTCTGATATTGGAGTGAAGGCAAGTTTTAACGTTACAACAGGACAGGTTATATTTACCCCTGATGCTACTAAGCCTGTATATTTACATATAGTTGATAATTCTACCAGAGTGCAGACAGGTTCGGACGAGGGGCAATATATAGATATTACTATAGGGCGTATGGATACTATTGCACTTGAGATAGATGATGTCTATGTAGTCACTATGGAAGATTCGCAGAGAGCATTAAGCAAGATAGATACAGCATTAGAGCGAGTGAATAGTGCTCGTTCAAACATTGGGGCGAAAATAAACAGGCTGGAATACGCACAGAATAATATTAGAGTGACGAAACAGAACACTATAGCAGCAGAGTCTCGCATAAGAGACCTAGATGTAGCGTCAGAATCATCTTCATTTACCAATAACCAAATCATAGTGAACGCAGCAGTGGCTATGCTAGCTCAAGCTAACCAATTGCCACAACTGGCTCTGCAATTGATAGGAAGGTAGATGAAAGCTGCTCTAACGCTCTTTTAGAATATGCCTCTTGACAAACACTCCAT
>BNUJ01000237.1 GCA_025997275.1 Deferribacterales bacterium | reverse complement strand
CTTTTGTCGTTAGGTTAGGCAGGAATGAGATGTCTTCTATACTACCATATTCAACAGGTTCATCCAATATATCTGATAACACCGCTTGCATAGACAACCCTCCATAGCCTCATTTACAAGTTTAGTCCATTTTTTAGAACTTGTCAAATGCTAGCGACTAAAATTAAAGGTGTCACGCACCTGTTTTACCAGTTGCAACATCTTTTTCTTATCTTTTAAGCCGTCTGTTTCTGCACCGCTTGATATATCTAGCCCATAAGGGTGCAGTGCAATCGCCTTAGCAATATTGCCAATGCCAATACCCCCAGCGAGGAAACAAGGCACCCTAAAACCATTAAAGCCATGAGAAGCTCGTCTGCTGAAAATTTCCCAGCCAAATGCCCTGCCTGTGCCACCGCTCCCATTATCAAATAGCAGATAGTCTGCATAATCATATTGGAACAAGTCCGCCATTTTCACTTTTGCATCCACTCGCACTGCCTTAATTATCGGCACAACACAGGCTTTTCTCAACGCCGCAACATAATCCCTGTCCTCCTGACCATGCAATTGTGCCACGCCGATAACTCCTTCCTTATACAAAGCCACTACTTCTGCCACCGCTGCATTCACAAAAACACCCACAGGCACTACATCAGCAACAAGTCTTGCACGTAGATGCGCCGCTTGTTTCGGGCTAACCCGCCGTTTGCTTTCGGCAAATACAAAGCCAATAAAATCAGGTCTTGCCTCATTAGCCGCCTCTATATCTTCTTCCCGAAATAGCCCGCAAATCTTTATTTTAAGCACAGCAAACAGCTTCTTCCAAAAACTTCCGCTTGTCAGCCACTCTCATCAGAGCTTCGCCAACTAGCACCCCGTCAATACCCGATGCCGCAAGAGTGTGTATGTCAGCAGGAGTTTTGACACCACTCTCAGAAACCGTTATAATACCCGCAGGGATAAGATTCCTTAAACGACTTGTCAGCCCCAAATCAACCTGAAATGTTTTTAAGTCTCTATTGTTAATGCCAACAACCCGCGCCCCCGCATCCAACGCCAATTGCAC
>BNUJ01000236.1 GCA_025997275.1 Deferribacterales bacterium | reverse complement strand
GATATAGCCTTAGAGATGCATAATAAAGAGATTACCATATCAATGTTTTTCTTTGCTATGCTTGTGTTGGTTGTATTTAGTTTCATCTTTGAACCAGCAAGCGTTGTCAGAGAGGGGGTGGCTGGTGGCATTTATTGGATGTCTGTAATATTTGCGGGCGTTTTAGGGCTAGGCAGGTCTATGCAAGCAGAAATTGACGGACAGAATATTTTTGCATTACTGCTTGCGCCTATATCTAGGAATGCAATATTATTCGGTAAAACGGCGTCAATATTTGCCTTTTTGCTATTACTGCATTTACTGTTGCTACCCCTATTTGCCGTGTTCTACGATATAAACCTTGTGTCCAGTCCATTTATGCTATGTGTCATACTGGGTGCTACTTATGCTTTTTCACTACTGGGAACGCTCTTTTCGCTAATTGCAGCTGGCAGCACCAGCAGAGAGATTTTATTACCACTATTGCTATTCCCTATGTTGATACCAGTAATAATAGCCGCCATTGAGACTACAAATGGGTTAGTCTCCGGCGATGCAGTGAACGAATATATTATATGGCTACGGCTTATAATAGTTTTTGATGTGATATTTACGTCTCTTGTATCGGTATTGTTTGAACACGTAGTAGAGGACTAAAGGGTAGCGATGTAATAATAAAACCCTCCCCCGTAAGGGAGAAGGTTCTATTTCGGTTGATTATTTCTTTTGAATAGCGTGTAAGCCTTTTTCAGACAACAGTCCACAAACAGTGCCTATTGCCAGCGACACCAACGTAGGCTCTAACTTAAAGCCTGTGGCAAAGAATGCCGCAGCACCGATGAAAAAGCCTGGTATGAAGTGCAGAACTGGTATCATAGCTAATACGCAGATAACAGCTGCAATCACGCCTACCGATATGCCGAGTGATAGTGCTTCGCTTAGCTTTGGCGTAATAAATGTGAGCGTCTGCGTGAGGCGCGGGGTAAGCTGAGTGAACAGAAATATAATTACCCAGCCCCAGCCTGCACCAATCAAGTTAGAGAGACCACCTTCAATAAAGCCTTTCCCCTTGCCAC
>BNUJ01000235.1 GCA_025997275.1 Deferribacterales bacterium | reverse complement strand
AACACGTATTGAAAGCTTTGGTTATTCTGTGGGTTATATCCTTTGCGTTGAATGTTCATCTTATTTTTAAGCACCAACCGCTAGTATTTTATATGCTACCCTTTAGGGCGTGGGAGCTACTGACAGGGAGTATTTTAGCTATCTATCAAGCTAAATACCCTTCTTCCGCAAGAGCATATTCTTTTCTCCCACTCCCATTAAGGGTAGGGGGTAATGTAGCTGGCATAGCAGGCTTACTTCTAGTTTGCGTCAGCGTTGTGTGGCTGGGCTATGCTAGGAAAAGCCATTTTCCGGGCACTCTTGCGCTTATGCCTGTAATGGGTGCATTTTTATGCATATCCGCTGGGGGCAGTGGCGTAGCGGGTAGGCTCTTATCTTGGAAACCATTTGTTCATATTGGCAAGCTCTCATACTCAATGTATCTATGGCACTGGGTGCTGATTACATTCTGGAAATACGCAGTTGACAGGGCATTAAGTGTCTTTGCGATAATTGTTCTAATATTAGCAATATATATTCTGTCGTTGCTATCATATAGGTTTATAGAACAACCTGTCCGCAAAAAACGGGTTTTAGTGAATAAAAATACACTTTTTAGAGTTGCTACTGCAATTTGCCTAATTACGATATGTGGCAGTGTAGCTAGACAAATATATAATAAGCCATATTTAGACATTTATGAAAACTACAACTTTGCTAATGGAATCTTACCAGATACTATAAAGAGATACCATGTTATAGCTCATTCTTTTGAAAATAGAGATGATGATAAACCTGTAATCCTGCTGATGGGCGATAGCCATGCGGGTGGATTGCTCCGAATTTTCAACACGTTGGCAGAATATTACGATAAAAAAATTGACTTTTTTGAGTGTGGCGGAAATATTTTGGGCACGTATCAACCGTTGAACTACCGAGATGAGCGGGTAATTAAATGCCATAACAAGCTAGAGGAAACTATTAAAGCCGACAATATAACCGATTTTGTCATAGTCGCACGGCTAGCACTGCATACTTATGGTTTGACAGATTATGAGGCTCAGCTAAAGGATGATAATGGG
>BNUJ01000234.1 GCA_025997275.1 Deferribacterales bacterium | reverse complement strand
GCTTTTGCCTATAACGATTCTTATTCTGAAATGCTGATGTCTTATACTAATAACATTCGCAATGACGAGGGGGGCACGCACGAGGCAGGCTTTAAGAATGCTTACACGCGCGTGTTTAATAACTATGTGACTAAGCAGAATTTGATAAAAGATAAGAAGGTTGTTCTGACGGGCGAAGATATACGTGAGGGTATTTGCGTAGTTCTTTCACTTAGGATGTCTGAGCCGATGTTTGAGGGGCAAACTAAGACAAAGCTTGGTTCTAGCGTGGCAAAGACGGCAGTAGAGGCTGTTATATCAAGCAAATTGGCTGACTTTTTGGAGGAAAACCCTAGCATTGCCAAGAAGATGTTAGATAAGTCGTTAGCAGCGTTTGAGGCGCGTGAGAGCGCGCGCAAGGCAAAGGAGCTTACTAGGCGTAAAAGTGCGTTGGACGGTATATCGGCACTGCCGGGCAAGCTAACGGATTGTCAGGAGAAAGACCCAGCTTTGAGCGAGATGTTTATTGTGGAGGGAGATTCTGCGGGTGGCTCAGCTAAACAGGGGCGCGATAGGCGGACACAGGCTATATTGCCGTTGCGTGGCAAGATTCTTAATGTAGAGAAAGCACGTGAAAATAAGATGCTTGAAAATGCAGAAATACGCACCATTATAACGGCACTGGGTGCAGGCTTTGGCAAAGACGATTTTAACGTTGATAAGATACGCTACCATAAAATAATATTGATGACAGATGCTGATGTTGATGGTGCACATATAGATACGTTGCTATTGACGTTTTTCTTTAGACACATGCGCCCCATTATAGACAAGGGCTATCTATATATTGCCAACCCGCCGTTGTATAAGCTGAAAAAAGGGAAGAACGAACGGTATGTGCAGACGGATGATGAGTTGGATTCGTTTTTGCTCGATTCTGTGGTAAGTGAGCTGTCCATAGTTATTAAACACGCGCGTGTAAGCATTCTTAAAGCCTGCCTCGTGCGTGCCCCCCTCGTCATTGCGAATGTTATTAGTATAAGACATCAGCATTTCAGAATAAGAATCGTTATAGGCAAAAGC
>BNUJ01000233.1 GCA_025997275.1 Deferribacterales bacterium | reverse complement strand
GTGCCATGTAGATTCATCTAAAGGTATGCTAGATTGGTGCCGTGAGAATGCCGACCTATCAGGGGTAAATAATGAAATACGGCTAATAGCCGATGACTGCCTGAAGTTTGTGCTGCGGGAGGGCAGACGCGGGACAAGATATGATGCCATTGTAATGGACCCGCCCTCGTTCGGCAGAGGCGCAAAGGGGGAGGTGTGGAAGTTTGAATACAATATTGCCGAACTGCTCACCGCCTGCAAAGCTATACTATCAGACAAACCATTATTTCTGCTAATCAGTGCATACACGGCGGGCATTTCGTCTATAACGCTTGATAATGTAGCATCTTCGCTGAACCTGCCCTTTACTAACACTAGTTGTGGCGAATTAGCATTGCCATTTAGAGGCGGAAAGATGTTGTTGCCATGCGGACTAACACTATTTATGAGTTAACGGATAAGCATATCATAATGCTGGCAAAGTAACTATGAGAGTCTTGTTTAATGGTATCTCTGCAAGTTCTGAAGTTTCATTGCCTTGCAATTCCCGCATATTTAGGCTATAATCAGCCTATTATTAGGGGGGTGTGGCGTATGCAGTATAGGCAATTTGACAAGACTGGGGAGCGGGTGTAGGTGTTTGGCGGGCTGTAGAGTATTCAAGTGAAGCGCATAGGCTTATTTGGCGGAACGTTTGACCCGATACACTTGGGGCATATAGCCCTTGTGGAGCGCGTGTTGGCAGATTTTCAGCTGAACGAGCTTATTTTAGTGCCCGCAAAAATCCCCCCGCACAAGAGCGAAACTGCTGCAACACCCGTCCAACGTTATGAAATGGCACAGCTAGTTGTTAACGGACTAGGCGACAAGGTGTCAGTTTCAGACTACGAGCTGAGCGAGACGGGCATATCATTTAGCTATAAGACGGTTTCCTATAAACGAAGCATATACCCCGATGATGCGCTATATTTTATCGCTGGTAGCGATATATTTATGACTATATCAAGCTGGGAACATTGGCAACAATTATTTGAACTATCTAACTTTATTGTCGTTAATAGACATGGCACTAGCTTTGATGATG
>BNUJ01000232.1 GCA_025997275.1 Deferribacterales bacterium | reverse complement strand
TTTATAGTATAAGATACCTACAATTAAGTTAGGTATTAAGATAATTAAGCCGACTAGTAGCTATTCGCCGTTTGGCGTTTATGGTATTAGTCGGCTTTCTATTTTTATCTAGCTTGCGCGTTTTAGGATAATGAATGCGTTAGTTGTCGCGGGCTTGGCATGGAGGTGTTGTGGCTCTCTCTATTTACACCAATGTATGGTCTTCTGTGGCGCAGAGGAATCTTGAGTCTGCCAACAGCACGCTTGGCAAGTCAATAGAGCGGCTGTCGTCAGGGTTGCGCATAAACCATGCGTCAGACGATGCTTCAGGATTAGCTGTATCGGAGAAGTTGCGGACACAGATTAGTGCGTTGACTAAGGCTGCAAACAATGCGCAGGACGCCGTTTCATTTTTACAAACAGCAGATGGCGGCATGGAAGTTATAGGCGATATGTTGCAACGTATGCGGGAGCTTGCAAGTCAGGCGGGCAATGGTAGCCATACGAGTAATGATAGGCGGGAATTACAGAAGGAGTTTGAGCAACTCAAGGCGGAAATTAACAGGGTATCAAACGCAACGGAGTTTAATACCAAGAGGTTATTATCAGGCGATGCTGCAGGTTTATGGTCGGCAACGAGCAATGATGTTGATGTTATATTCAGGAGTGCTCCTGTATCAGGAGACTACAAGCTAACATTTAGCACTACGGCAGGGGAGAATGCAGTCTATCATACAGCACAACTCATGGACTACACGAAACGTCTCAGCTACCCTGGGATAACGAATGCTGTAGTAGAGGGGATGGATAACAATACAGCGAAGTTCATAGTAAGCGATGATACGGTACATATAGCGCCAGCTGGTGTTGGTGATGGTGGCAACGACCGTAGAGCAGCGTCGTCATTTCTTGCGTCAAATGTTATTAGTCCCCCGCTCGCGAGGCGAACACAAGAAGTGCGCGGTAGCTCTGCTATTGCTCATGATGTCTATGCAGATGGTGTCATTGAGAGAACGTATGATATAGAACCTTACTCATACACTAACTTTTCAGGCTACTATGTGGCAGTTGACATGGTTTCTGTAGCTGATGCTATTG
>BNUJ01000231.1 GCA_025997275.1 Deferribacterales bacterium | reverse complement strand
TATATAGATTAATAGAATTTATATTGTTAAATAGAAATAGAGAAGAGTATTATAATAAAGAGGATAAGGGGAGAGAGGGAGAGAGGGGGGGGGGATGGTGGGGGGGTGGGGGGGGGAGGGGGGGGGGGGGGGGGGGGGGGGGGCAGTTATCGCTCATCATTTTTAGCCGTTCTATGGTGTTCTTGCTATTCATATGGGGATGATAGCAAATATTGTTAGATTTGACAATGAAAAAGTTATCGTCCCTTATTGTCCCGTAAGCACCCTTTAGGGTTCGTCACAGTTAAATCCGAATACGAAAAGCTACATACAAAATCTTTATGAGTAGTAAAATAAAGTCTTGACATGTTTTTAGTGTAATTGTATAAAAGTGTTATACAAGGTGACTGTTTCATATTATTTCAATTTTTTATTAGGGAAGAGGTTAATTATGTTTAGTCTCAAGCTATGTATTTATAGGTATTTTAGTGTGCGTTCACTTGCGTATAGGCTTTTGACTTGCTATTTAATTGCCAACTTCATATTTTATCCTATTTATCCTGTATTTGCTGCTGATTTACTACCTGACGGGACAACGAGAACGACCATAACGCATTCAGAGAATAATACCCCAGTGGTTAATATAGCCCCACCGAGTCAGCGTGGTGTTTCTGTGAATAGATATACTAATTACAATGTAGGTGAGAATGGGCTTATATTTAACAATACTAATATTCAAGCGTATAATCCGAGTGTAGGGAGTGTGATAGGTGGTTTGCTAGACCCCAATCATAATATAGGCAATAATCCGATGGCTAGGGTTATATTGAATGAGGTGACGGGCGATACTGGGACGAGTTTAAGGGGTATAACGGAGATATATGGTGGCAGGGCTGATTTAATTGTTGCCAATCCGCAGGGGATAACGTGTGCTGGTTGTGGGTTTATAAACACGTCAAGGCTATCAATGGTGACGGGGTCAGCGAATTTAACACCGAATGAAGATGATATAGTTGATTTTTCAATATCGTCTTATGGGATATTGAGGATAGAGGGGGTAGGGGAGACTTATTTTGGTCTTGTTGCCAATAGTTCAGCAGATTTAG
>BNUJ01000230.1 GCA_025997275.1 Deferribacterales bacterium | reverse complement strand
TCACCTTAAAATCGCCCGCTTCATCAATCGTAACAACATTGTATTGCAGGTCGCCATTATCTCTATCCCATATAACGCGTGGCGTCTGGAAACCTATCTTAGAATCACCCGTATCGGGGTATGCTCCGAAATTCATCTTGCCCTTTTTCTCAACTGACACGTCCATACTAACTATCCGTTGTGTGTAATCAGCAGGCACCAATGTGGAGCTTGCACTGTAACTAGTAGACGTTATACCCATCAACCCCTTTGTGCCAGGCACTATGTGAGAAATATCGCCAACAGCTAGACTAAATCTATCAATACCAAGTCCAAGAGAGGCAGGAGCAGTAACGTTCAGATAACAAGCACTACCAGGCAAATAACCCCCTACGCCTGCTCCTGCCGCTATAACAAACGTGTCATCACTCGTCACGCTGTAAAGTGTAATTTCAAAGTTTGCTGCATCAGTTGCGTTAGCTATAGGTCCTGTCCCCTTATATTCTATGCCTACATAAAAACTTCTGGCACTGCTGGCAGAGTCCCAGCTAAAATAAACTGCCATATCAGACACGGACGCCGCCGCAACAAAAGGCCAATATGCATTAACGTAACTATGCTCGGTATCGCTCCCCCACGCAGCATTATCAGACCATAGGAGCGCACCCGAACCAACCATATTAGTCGCACCAGCCGTATCAGCCACCGGACCAGAAAAATAAAAATGGGGGGCAGTGCTCACGATAGGAAAGCCAGATAGCACTTCGCCCATGTCGCCAGTTGCTTGTGGCGTAGATGACATATTGATAGTCAGCCTTTCAGCGAGAGCCGTATCCCCCGAAATAGAGTAATTGCTAACTACTGCGTCGCTCTTTCCTTTGAATATATTCGTCTTATAAACGGCATTCTGTCCCGGCTTTACCTCAAACTCCAGCCTATAGTTGCCACCAGCAGGCGCACCCGTCAATATTACTTCTATCCCAGCATTACTACTACTCCATAGCCCTGACGCATCACCCGATAACAACTTATGTGTATTAAAATCAGTCTCAACTGAAATCCTATCTATATCTGCCTTTAACTGTTCCAACTCCGCCTGCAATGCTCGTCTGTCATTAG
>BNUJ01000229.1 GCA_025997275.1 Deferribacterales bacterium | reverse complement strand
CCCCGTTCTCTATAGTCATAGCTGTGAACTCAACGTGAGGCTGATTAACATCCCAGAATACCTGCGGGATAACATTGCTACCAACAGTATTCGTTCCATTAGGCACGTCAATCTCTATGCGAACATTCTTGATACCATCCATATTCGCAGGATTGAGATTCCAGTTGTAGGTTGGATTAACCCAGTTAGTAATGCCCGGCTTAACCTCCACATCGGGACTGTTCGCTTGATAGTAGAACAATGCCTTGTCGCCAACTGCCATGCTATTAACAGCACTTGCAGAGATGAAATACGAAAGACCTACATAATTACCGTTAGATAGTGGCGTATATATAGCTTGCCTGTAATTCATAATTCCGTCAAAATTCTGGAGTGTACCAGAAAGGGTGGGATAATGCTTTGTCCCGTCAGCAGGGTCCACATAAAATGAGCGGAGATAGTTGCTAGCATCGCCACTGCCTTGAAGCTGCCATGCTTTTGTGCCATCAGCAAGGTTTATAAAGGTGGTAGTGCTCCAGCCGGGAGCAGATTGTGTATGCGTTCCGTCTATGGCGTCAGCCCCAGAAACTATCTCATATCCCATATAAAAGCCTGAAAAGTTATCATACGGATAGCTGTAGGCTTCAATCGGATACGTAGTGGGAACACCATCATTGGTCACATTGTGATTAAATGGAGTCAGAAACCCATGGAGTTGCTCTAACATTACTTGTCTGTAGCCAGCAATATTGTTTGTCTGAAGCCCGCCAGTCGTAGGCACTCTCCAGTTGTCACCGACAACGTAAGATGGCTCTATATGCACCGTATCATCGTTCACTATGAACTTCACTGCGTTGTTATCCAGCCCCTCTACTACAACATTCGTTATCCCACTAGGGTAGCTGAGACGTTTCGTGTAGTCCATGAGTTGTGCTGTCTGATAGACTGCATTTTCCCCTGCCTTAGTGCTAAATGTTAGCTTGTAATCTCCTGATACAGGGGTAGTAGCCCCCCCCCCCCCCCAGCTGACTATATGAAATAAGAGCAACATCTATCCCCGATGACGCAGATATAGATACACCATTGCTGCCATCCAATAACCTCTTCGTGTTAAACTCAGTCGTCAAACTAACCCT
>BNUJ01000228.1 GCA_025997275.1 Deferribacterales bacterium | reverse complement strand
CCCCGCCCTAATTGCATGGTCTAAAAAGACGGAGTTCAGCACCACCCGCGCCACTGGCGATAGCCCGTAAGATATGTTGCTGACGCCAAGTATTGTATTCACATCTGGATGCAGGCTCTTAAACTCCCTAATCGCACCAAGCGTTTCAACTGCGGCAAAACGCGACAATTCATCACCTGATGCCACTGAGAATGTAAGGAAATCTATAAACAAATCTTGCGGGGCAAACCCATGCCCGAGCCAATCTTTTAGTATTCTTTCGGCTACCGCCAGTTTGTCAGCCTTGTTCTGTGCCATACCGCTTTCATCTATCGTCAGCCCTACCACAGCAGCGGGGTAGCGGTGCACTAGCTCAAATACCTGCGCCAGTTTGTCTCCGCCGTCCTCATAATTTACTGAGTTGATAATCGGCTTGCCTGTGCAACGTTTTAAGGCAACTTCCAACACATCAGGGTTGGTAGAGTCTAGCATTAGCGGGCGCGTAAGCTCCCCGTTCAGCATTGTGGTGATTTCTGCCATATCAGTCAGTTCGTTGCGCCCAGTGTAAGCCACAGACAAGTCTATCACGTGCGAGGTGTCCTCCTGCTCACGCGCTATAGCAGAGATAGCCGCCATATCGCCAGCTACTAAACGTTCTCTAAACGCCTTGCTACCTGTTGCACTTGCTCGCTCGCCGATGAATGCTGGCGACGGCTCTTGCCTAATAGTAGTCGCCGTGAATGCACTACAAATGTAGCCCGCTCCGCTCTGCTTTTTATAAACGGGTGCTTGCCTGCTACTAAGTGCAGTCGCCAATGATTTAATATGTGTATGGTTGGTTCCGCAACAGCCACCTACTATAGATAGATTATGTCTATTTACTAGCTGCATACTTTCGTTGGCGAATTCCTGTGCGGCTAGCGGATATACTGCTTTGCCATTTTGTGATATCGGAATGCCAGCATTAGCCGACAGCGATAACCTGCCGCCCCAGTTGCTAGCAAGTTCCGCAAGGGGCGCAATCATTTTATCGGGACCAAAACCACAGTTTAAGCCTAAACTAAAGAGCGGATAGCCCGCAAGGGTCTTTGCTACACAGGTTAAATCAGTGCCTACCAGCAGTTTGCCACTCTCATCAACA
>BNUJ01000227.1 GCA_025997275.1 Deferribacterales bacterium | reverse complement strand
GCTAGGGGTGATACCATATATGATATTGCATATTATGACCCGCCATACAATCAACACCCTTACGGTTCTAATTATTTTATGCTAAACATACTAGCGACACCAGAGACAGAAATCCCTATACAAAATGGTGTTAGTGGTATAGCAGAAAACTGGAATCGCTCTGCTTATAATAAACGTGAAATGGCAATAACGGCTATGGATAATCTAATAGCAGAAACCAAAGCCAAATACATACTTATATCATATAACAACGAGGGTATTATTCCTTTCGCTGTGCTCAAGGGTATTTTAGAAAAGTATGGAAAGGTTGAATTGCTAGAGCAAGACTATAATACTTATAGAGGCTCTAGGAATCTGAGCGGCAGAAACATAAAAGTCAAAGAACTTTTATGGATATTAAACAAGGGGTAAAACTTGACTATTCTGCACTAGTGTTGTATCTTGCGATAATGTATCCTTACCTCTTCCGCATTGCGTTCAGCACTGCCAGCACAGTAACGCCTACATCGCCAAGCACTGCCGTCCAGATGCCCGCATAGCCCAGTGCACCCAGCACTAAAATAGCCCCCTTGACAGTAAGCGACAGAACGATATTTTGCTTAGCTACATTCCGCGTACTCTTCGCAATATATATCACCTGTGGCAGTTTCATCGGCTCATCTGTCATTAGCACCACGTCCGCCGCCTCTATAGCCGCATCTGAGCCTAGCACACCCATAGCAATTCCTACATCACTTACAGCTAACGCAGGAGCATCGTTTATGCCATCCCCTACAAATAATATCTTAGTCCCTTTTGGCAAGCCTTGTCGCAACTCCTCTATCTTCTCAGCCTTTTCATTCGGGAGCAATGCCGCAAAACAATGAGCTATGCCTAGTTGAGAGGCAACGTGTCTGCCACTCATCTCGTTGTCGCCTGTCAACATCGCTATTTCATTGATTCCCTGTGCTTTTAGTTGCTCTATAGCCTGTGCGCTGTCCTCCTTTAGCTCGTCAGATATTAGCAGGTAGCCCACAAAAACGCCGTCTATGGCTATATATGCTATAGTGCCCAGCCTATACGTCTCTTTGTGGACAACATTCTCACTCTTTAACAATTTGCTGCTCCCAACCAGCACTACTTTGCTAT
>BNUJ01000226.1 GCA_025997275.1 Deferribacterales bacterium | reverse complement strand
GCGGTGTGAGCCACGATAAACCATATATAAACGGCGGCAATACCGAAGTGACTGCCGCCGTTATAAACTATGCATTAGCCCTCTACGAGGGCGCAGCTTACGCCGCTGTTGCGTTAGTCGTTATTTTGCGTATTCTACAGCTCGCGATTCCCTTATTACGTTAATCTTTATCAGTCACCCCCGTTGGGGGATGCAACAGTATGTAGTATGGGGCAACCTTAAAGGATGCTTATGGGACGGTAAGGGACGATTATTTTCTACGCTAAACGACTTTCGCGTCTCTTGCCCCTCCCCCCCCTTGACGGGGGAGGGGCAACCTCGTGAACGGGTTAGGGTTGAAACCTATCCCTACTTTTTTACAGTATTCTTCCGTTCCTTTTTATTCTCTTCTTCATAAGCTTCTTTTGCCTCTTCCAACTGCGTCACTGCAACAGTCTTAAATAACTCATACGTCTTTCTCACCAGACGATTCATATCCTTGCTACGATATACTTCGTCATAATCCATTTCGTCATTATAAGCTTCTTTGTCCTTAACAACAACATCATCATCATATGCATCCTCCACATATGCATCCTCCTCATAATGATACTCGCTCGGTTCATCTCCAGAGAGCATCTGTTTAATAGCATATTGATAGGCAAAGCATTCTACCTCTTCAACAATGGATAGGTAATTTAGGTATTTGTTTTTCTTACTTTTGCCTTCATCGTCATTCTTATCAGTATGAAAGAATATATAATCTTCCCCATACCTATTGTATGCTATCTCCCCCACTTCTCCATTGCACTTAAAATGGTTATACTCATGAAAAAATGTCCCAACTATATCCCAAACTCCCTCCCTATAGTCTTCTTCACTTACGCCTTTGTGCATAAAATTGTAGCTGTCTTGCGTCATATAGAAAGTGATAACACCTCTGTCCGTATCGGCGGCAGCTTGCGGTCTTTTTTGGTCCTTAAACTTAATTTCCAAGTTAGCCCTGTAAATAGGCAAACCCTTGATTACATTTTCAATGGTTTCTGTAATGCTATCTCTATAACTCTGCACTAAATTTCCACCAAAAATCTTGTTTAATTCCTTTCGCAATCCCTTTTCCATAACAAAAACAGACTTTAACTCTTTTGTAGTCAAC
>BNUJ01000225.1 GCA_025997275.1 Deferribacterales bacterium | reverse complement strand
AAAGCCAGCAAAAATGGCAAGACTTGCTTATACGTTGGTAAATCAGATGACTTAGAAAAGCGGTTGAAGGAGCATTTGGGCTTACTAAAAGCTAAAACAACTTATGCTATGCACCTAAACGAGTGGTTGTCAATATCTTTCATTTTGTTGCTTTAATCAACTGGCATTCTCTCGTCAAGGGTGGAGGAAAAGCCCGCCTTTGCAACACACAGCATTTCATTAGTCTAGTCAAGTATATAGTCCCCATAAATCAATCTGCATTAGCAAGCGTGTATTTAGCACACCTAAAACGTGTAGAGGATATAATATTAGGGTTAGCTAGTAATGCAACGGTTGAGACACTCACAAAGGGGCTAATGGAGCAGGTTGGCAGGGCGATAGAGCCGATGTCGTGGCTGTTAGGCATAAGGCTATCTTGCGAAACTTGAAACAGACGGCAAAATAACTGCCACATTCAGCGACTGCGCCATTAGATGGACACGAGTATAGGCTATCTAACGTAGTAGCACAGGGTTATTGCCCGCATATAACGGCGGGTTCATTACCCTGTCGTAGTTTGTGGCATTTGCTAAAAAGTTTGGTATTTGACTAGCCGCTAGTTTCGGCGATTCCGCTATAAACGTAAGTGGGTTTAGCCATTTGCCCCTGTGCTGAATGCGGTAGTCTAGGTGCGGTCCAGTCGCATAGCCCGTTTTCCCAACGTAGCCTATTACCTGCCCTTGACTGACAGATGAGCCGACCTGAACTTGTTTATTGAACCCATTTAGATGTAAATAATATGTGTGGTAGTCGTTGGCGTGCCTTACGTGAACGTAGTTGCCATTGGCTTTGTTATAAGACTTTTCTACAACAACGCCAGCGGACGTGGACATAACAGGTGTGCCTATAGGTGCGGCATAGTCAACGCCGTAGTGCGGTCGTCTAACGGCAAGCACGGGGTGCATACGAGAATTAGAAAAACGCGATGTTATCCTAGCATAAGGCAATGGCACACGAAGAAAACCGCGTTCCATAGCCCTGCCCGCATTGTCATAATATCCATATTTGCCGTCTGTAGCAAAATAGTAAGCCCTGTGCTCTTTGCCACGCGTGGAAAAATTAGCTGATAAAATCCTGCCGTATCCTATAAACTTGCCATTTACAAA
>BNUJ01000224.1 GCA_025997275.1 Deferribacterales bacterium | reverse complement strand
AGTGGAATCTGTTAATGATATTTCTGCCACGACTGCCGATATTAACGATGTCATCAATAATCAGTTTGATATGATAAAGAGCGTGAACGACAACATGCAGTCAATGTCTGTCGGTGTGGAAGAAAACGTTCAGATATTAGACAACGTGGTTGTTACCGTCCAGCGTATGCAAGCGCGGACTGAGACACTCAGGAAAAGCCTCGTTAAGTTTAAGGTATAGAGGAGAATTGATGCTATACGGACATCCTACTAGAGCGGAAATAAATCTATCCGCTGTCAGAAGCAACGTGCGTTTATTTAAGAATAAAATTGCCCCTACTGCACGGTTTTGCGCCGTAATAAAGGCTGATGGCTACGGACATGGTGCTGTTCCAATAGCTAGAGAGGCAATTGATGCAGGAGCAGACTATTTAGCCGTAGCAGTCCTCTCTGAGGCACTAGCTCTGCGAGATGCTGGTTTTATTGCACCGATACTGGTGCTGGGGCATACCCCATATATACAATCTCACGTGCTGGTAGCAAACCATGTAACCCCTACTATCTTTACTATGGAGCAGGCACTCTCAATATCAAATGCGGCAACTGAGCTACGGCAAAAAGCAAAGATACATGTAAAGGTTGATACGGGGATGGGCAGACTCGGAATGTTTCCCCGCGATGCCACAGAGCTGGTAACAACCATAAATAAACTGCCAAATATTGAAATAGAAGGTATTTATACGCACTTTGCACTAGCTGATGCTACTGATAAGAGACACACGATGAATCAGATACATCTTTTTGGAGATGTTCTCACAGCGATAAGAGATGCGGGCATAAAAGTGCCAATAGTTCACACTGCAAACAGTGCCGCTACTCTTGATATGCCTCAAACTCACTTGGATATGGTGCGGGTTGGAGCTGCTATGTATGGATTGAGCCCATCACCTAATAGTAGGAATACGGCATCTTTAATACCAGCTATGAAACTTATGACACAAATAGCAATGTTAAAAGAAGTCCCTGAGGGCACTTCAATCAGCTATGAGGCGAACTACGTAACGACAAAACCTACACGCATTGCCACGCTGTCTATAGGTTATGCAGACGGCTGGAGCCGTAAGCTATCAGGGAAAGTAGAAGTAGTGGTGGGCGGTAAGCGCGCAC
>BNUJ01000223.1 GCA_025997275.1 Deferribacterales bacterium | reverse complement strand
CCAAAATCAGCAGTGTTACCCGCAAAGCTTGCACCGTTGCCACTTAATGTAAATGTGCCAACATTATAGATAGCACCGCCATCATAATTAGCAGTGTTACCCGCAAAGCTTGCGCCGTTGCCACTTAATGTAAATGTGCCAACATTATAGATAGCACCGCCAGCATAACTAATAACGTTATTATGAAAAATTGTGTTGTCGCCACTCAATATAAAATCGCCATAGTTAAAGACGGCACCGCCATAATTATTAGCAGTGTTATTATCAAAGCTTGCGCCGTTGCCACTTAATGTAAATGTGCCAGCATTATAGATAGCACCGCCATAATAATAAGCAGTGTTATTATCAAAGCTTGCGCCGTTGCCACTTAATGTAAATGTGCCAGCATTATAGATAGCACCGCCAGCATTATAGATAGCAATGCCAGCATAATAGATACCACCGCTACCATAATAAGCAACACTGTTCCCCACAAAGCTTGCGTTGTCGCCACTTAATTCAAACGTGCCAGAGTCAGAGTTAAGGATAGCACCGCCAATACCATGAGCCTCGTTCCCCGTAAAACTTATGCCGTTGCCACTTATTGTAAATGTGCCACCATTATTAAGGACAGCTCCGCCATAAACATTAGCCCAGTTATTGATGAAGCTTGTATTGTTTCCGTCTATTGTAAAGTTGTCGGTATTAAAGATAGCACCACCAAAATACTCAGCAAAGTTATTATGAAAAATTGTGTGGTCGCCATCCAATATAAAATTGCCAGAGTTAAAGACGGCACCACCAGCTCCGGAGGTGTTATTGTCAAAGCTTGCGTTGTCGCCATTTATTATGAAGTTGCTAGCATTATAGACAGCACCGCCATAACCATTGGTAGCAGCAGTGTTATTGTCAAAACTCGTGTTGTTACCACTTATCGCAAATGTGCCATTGTAATTATAGACAGCACCGCCATAAACATTAGCCCAGTTATTGATGAAGCTTGTGTTGTTTCCGTCTATTGTAAAGTTGTCGGTATTAAAGATAGCACCACCAAAATAATCAGCAACATTACTATGAAAAATTGTGTGGTCGCCACCCAATATAAAATTGCTAGAGTTAAAGATAGCACCGCCCGTAGAGGCAATGTTATTATAAAACGTTGTGTAGTCGCCACCCAATGT
>BNUJ01000222.1 GCA_025997275.1 Deferribacterales bacterium | reverse complement strand
AGCAGGTAGCCCACAAAAACGCCGTCTATGGCTATATATGCTATAGTGCCCAGCCTATACGTCTCTTTGTGGACAACATTCTCACTCTTTAACAATTTGCTGCTCCCAACCAGCACTACTTTGCTATACTGCTATTTTATTATTTAGGCGAGCTTTTGCAAGACTTTGCGCTTGATAAGTCGCGCCATTCAATATCGGCATTGATGGATACCCGTCCAGACCATGCGAATCTCAGAGCTGGGGAGACCGTGCAACAGGTGCCGCCAGCCAGCGTTAAAGTCGGTGAACTTATAGATGTGCGCCCCGGTGAGCGTGTTCCGCTTGATGGCGTAGTTCACAACGGCAGTTCAATGCTTGATATGTCCGCCCTCACTGGGGAATCTGCCCTAAAACGAGTAGAGGCGAATGATGAGGTGTTATCAGGCTCGCTCAATAGGCGCGGGCTTATTACACTGCGGGTGACGAAACCGTTCAGCGAATCAACCGTTTCCAAGATACTTGAATTGGTGGAACACGCCGCAGAGAATAAGTCGCACACTGAGCGGTTTATCACAACTTTTGCCCGATATTACACCCCTGCTGTTGTGGCGTGTGCCACTCTGCTGTTTGCTGTGCCAGTGTTGCTACTAGGCTATGATTTTGATGAGTGGTTAAACAGAGCGTTGGTTTTCCTAGTGGTATCCTGTCCGTGTGCGCTCGTCATATCAGTGCCTGTTAGCTATTTTGTGGGGATAGGGGAAGCTTCTCGCGCTGGGGTGCTTGTCAAGGGAGCAAACTACCTTGACGCTCTGGCAAAAGTAGGCGTTGCGGTATTTGACAAGACGGGCACGCTAACTAAAGGGACGTTTAAGCTGCAAGAGGTTCACGGATATGATGGCTGGAACAGGGAAATGTTGTTAGATATAGTGTCTGTGGCTGAGAGTGCATCAACGCACCCGATAGCAGGCTCTATCCGCGATGCGGTTAGCCTGCCACCCGATATTAAACGTATGACTAAATGCGAGGAGCTTGGGGGGTTAGGGATAAAAGCAGTTGTAGATAGCAAAGTAGTGCTGGTTGGGAGCAGCAAATTGTTAAAGAGTGAGAATGTTGTCCACAAAGAGACGTATAGGCTGGGCACTATAGCATATATAGCCATAGACGGCGTTTTTGTGGGCTACCTGCT
>BNUJ01000221.1 GCA_025997275.1 Deferribacterales bacterium | reverse complement strand
AGGTTGTGGTGGCGACCCATTTTGGCGGCAGATTTATCATGCCGCTGGTGTTGCTTGCAAGGTATTTGAATGTGAGGTGAATATGCCATTGGACGGCAAGGCGACTATCTTGCGTGAAAGCTACAATGGCAGAGCTGCTACTAAGGCAGAGGTCTCTAAGTTGATTGCTGATATGAAGGTTGCTACAGAGGAGTTTTATCGTTGCGTGAACTTTGCTGATTTAGGGAAAGAAACTGATTTATTCGGTCGCAAGGTAACGGTATTGGACAAACTTTTAATTGCGCAATCGCACATGATGTATCATTTAGGTGTTTGTGATGCTACCTTGCGTGATAATGGCGCGAAAGCGTCTATGTAATAAAGGGGAATAGATGGATTCATACCGTGCGCTAGTTGTTCAACGGAATGGCTCTGATGGTTATGTGAGAAAGCAGGTGATGACTTCAGCTGGTGGGCTGGACGAGTCTCATGTGATTATTGAGACAAAGTATTCTGCTCTCAGCTACTATGATGCGCTCGTTTTAAGTGGGAGAACGGACGGCATAAAATACCCACTCATACCGGGTATTGACGTTGCTGGTGTGGTAGTTGATGCTAATGTTGAACGCTTTAACTATGGGGATGAGGTTATAGTTACTGGTTACGGGCTTGGTAGTCGCATAGCAGGCGGTTTTGGAAAATATGTGTCTGTGCCTGTGGATTGGGTGCAACCCATTCCTATTGGGCTTACTATGTGGGATGCTATCTCATTTGGCACTGCGGGAATAGTTTCTGGACTTGTCGCTATGGAGCTGTTAAGTGCGGGCATCGCTCCAAATAAGGAGTGTAAAATAGCAGTTACCGGAGCATCCTTTGATATAGGTGCTATGGCAACGGCTATCTTAAACTATATTGGCTATGATATAACTGCGTATGTGACAGATGCAAATGATACCAGCGACTATGTAGAGCGGCTGGGGGTTTCTAAAATTGAAAGTTTTTCTAAGCTAAGCGAGAGCAAGGAAAGTTTTCTTATGCCTCCTGTCTATGATGGTGTTATAGATACTATGGGCGGAGATATACTTTCGTCCATTATAAAATACACTAATCAAAATGCTTTAGTCGTATCGGCTAATTATAATGAGGATATGCGGGTGCCACTCACGCTATATCCGTTTCTGCAGCGAGGTATCAATTTATCAGGAATAAATGG
>BNUJ01000220.1 GCA_025997275.1 Deferribacterales bacterium | reverse complement strand
GAAGAAACCCACCGCTCCAAACGTGCTTATAATAGTAGCTATAGTAGCTGACATAAAGGCAACGAGAGACGAGTTAAAGGCTGCATTCAGCAACTGTCCGTTACCGAGCAACTCAACATACCACCTAGTGGTAAAACCTTGCCACGCAACAGGATTGTAGCGCGAGTCGTTAAAGGAATAGATTATCAGCACTATGATAGGCAAATAGAGTAGCCCATATATCATAAATGCATATAACGTCTTAAAAACTCTAGTCATAGCACCCCCTTGCCGCTGAGACGTTTTACCGTCTTATAGTTAGCAAAGAGTAGCAACGCCATAAGAAGTGTCAACATAATGCTGACAGCCGAACCAAAGGGCCAGTTGCGGGCATCTAAAAACTGATTCTTCACGAGATTCCCAACTAGCAAGACCTTTGAGCCACCTAATATATCAGGTATATAAAATAAGCCCAATGCGGGGAGGAACACCAGCATACTGCCTGCAATAAGCCCGGGGGTGGACAGCGGAACGACCACACGCATAATAGCCTGCAACTTGTTTGCGCCTAAATCATGCGCCGCTTCTACAGTTGATAAGGAACAAGAGGCGACACTGCTTGACGCTCTACGTGAGAGAGCAAGAAAGGCGTATAAATGGTTTGTAGGTGGTGGCAACTTTTGCGCTGATATTTACCAAATACACCCAAATGACAAGGTGTATAAGAAAGACGCTGGCAAATGGAAAGCAGAGATAATATCCAACTATATGGCACAGCTCAATAAAGGCATACCGCTATGGCGGAAGAAATACCCGACTGCAAGGCGGGTGATGACGTTAAAGATAAACGATATGGTCAAGGCGGAGTTTTGCGCTAAGGATGATAAACTGCCGAAAGGTATAGCGGACTTCGTTAAAGCTAAAGCGGAGAAAACGAATGCCGATAAGGTTGAGGTTATATTTAGAGTGAAGAAAATGAGTTCTGAAGGAACTATTTTCTTGCGCCCTGATGGAATAACAAAGGAAGAGGGCGACACTAAAAGCTGGAGTTCCAGTGCCGCCTCACTATGTAAGTATAAAGCACGTAAGATTTACGTGTCCCCGCTGGGCGATGTGACAGACAAAGGATTTGACAACAAATGGCTGAATGATAAATAACATCATTGAGGTTTCAAGCGACAACAAAGAGTTGTCAGCATATCGCGGTTTCTTG
>BNUJ01000219.1 GCA_025997275.1 Deferribacterales bacterium | reverse complement strand
GGAGTTTAAGAGCCTGCATCCAGATGTGAATACAATACTTGGCGTCAGCAACATATCTTACGGGCTATCGCCAGTGGCGCGGGTGGTGCTGAACTCCGTCTTTTTAGACCATGCAATTAGGGCGGGGTGTGTAATAAACGTTGATATACCGATATAAAACTTATCGGTATTCTTAGTAGCCGCAACTGCGGATAGTGTGCATATAAAGAGCACGGACAAAGCCGTTGCAATAAATCTTTTCATAATAAACCTCGTTAAATTGTTAAGTCGTAGTAGTGTCTGAAATGGGCTTTTATGGCGCAAGCCTCGCGCATTGGTATGCTAATGGGCGCAAGCCCACCATGCTTGGCGTTGCCAAGAAAAAGCTGTGACAGGTAGCTGAAAACTAGTCATAGTTTCTTTTAACACAATAAAAAGCGCAAGTCAAGAGGGAAAGTTAACAACACGTGACTATTATGTATAATAACCGTAACCCGAAATAATTCTATACAAACAAACCCGTTTTCTATATAATACCCCGATGAATTTTACCAACTTTGCTGATAAGCATATCGTCCTGCTAGACGGCGCAATGGGGACATCTATACAAGCACTTGGCTTGCCCGATACCGTGTGGAACAGCTATTACGGTAATAGCGAAATTCTCAACTTAACCGCTCCCGATGCTATAGTAGGTATCCATAAAGGCTACCTTGAGGCTGGGTGCAACGTTGTAGAAACTAATACGTTTGGTGCCAGTCGCTTGGTGCTAGCCGAGTTCGGACTAGCGGACAAACTAGCAGAAATCAACACCCACGCCATACGGCTCGCCCGCAAAGCCACTGATGGCATGGACAACAAGTTCGTTGCCCTATCGGTGGGACCATCTAGCAAGCTACCCACACTTGGACAAATATCATTTGACGACATGCACGCCGCATATATAGAGCAAATACGAGTTGCCCTAAATGCTGGCATAGATGTGATTATCATAGAGACCTGCCAAGATTTACTGCAGGTAAAATCAGCTGTGGTGGCGGCTATGCAGGCATGTAATGAACTTGTAAAAGATGTGCCGATTATGGTATCAGTCACTGTTGATGAGAGTGGCAAACTGCTGGTAGGCACTGATTTAACCTGTGTAGCAAAGACCCTTGCGGGCTATCCGCTCTTTAGTTTAGGCTTAAACTGTGGTTTTGGTCCCGATAAAATGATTGCGCCC
>BNUJ01000218.1 GCA_025997275.1 Deferribacterales bacterium | reverse complement strand
CCACCCCTTTTTATATAAACTAGCTATGAATATGGATTTTGACAACATAAATCGCCACCCTAAATTTTATTTGGGGTGGCGTTCCATTTACGTCCATTTTAGACGTATGTGCACGCTATGATAGCTCCATTAAACTTAAGGAGATGACTTATGAATGAAACTTACAAGGAAACTTTTGAGCGGGACGGGCTAAAGCTTGAGTTAGGGCTGGGTCGTAAGCTAATTCCACTAGTGCTAAACCCTGCCTTTCTTGGTCCTATGCGCCAAATACTGCAAAAGTCTATGCGCCAAAGACCGCAAAACTCTGCCATTCATCAGAGTCTTAGGGCTATGCGTCAAACTATATTTTCGGAAACGGGGTTTGTGTTGCCGCCTATCACGATTAAGGACAATCAAACGCTTGACCCACATACGTATGAAATCTTACTGAATGGCGTGAAGCTCGCAGAGGCTACAGTTCTGAATAAAGACCATGAGTCTATACTGCCACAGGATGCAATAGCAGAGCAACTCAGAAAAGTAATGATTGATAGGATAGCGGAAGTCTATGATTGGGCTGAACAAGGGAATGCGAAAGCACAATACTATGTCGGCAGTTGGCATGAAAACTTTACTACGGAAGAGCTTGGTTTAGGAGACTTGCAACAAAACTACAAGAAAGCCTTTGAATGGTTCACAAAAGCTGCCGAACAGGGTGTAGCAGACGCACAATATCGTTTGGGTGGCTTATACCATTATGGACAAGGGGTAGAACAGGACTACAAGAAAGCCTTTGAATGGTTCACAAAAGCTGCCGAACAGGGGGTAGTGCATGCTCAGTATGCCATAGGTGTCTTATACAAATATGGATATGGAGTAAAACAGGACTACAAGAAAACCTTTGAATGGTTCACAAAGGTAGCTGAACAGGGAGATGCAGGCGCACAAGATAGTTTAGGCTATCTTTATCAAAATGGACAGGGAGTAGAACAAGATTACAAGCAAGCCTTTGAGTGGTACACAAAAGCTGCCGAGCAAGAGGAAGCAAGCGCACAATTTAATTTAGGCTATCTTTATCAAAATGGACAGGGAGTAGAACAGGACTACAAGAAAGCCTTTGAATGGTTCACAAAGGCTGCCGAACAGGGATATGCAAGCGCACAAGATAGTTTAGGCAATCTTTATGAAAATGGACAAGGAGTAGAACAGGACTACAAGAAAGCCTTTG
>BNUJ01000217.1 GCA_025997275.1 Deferribacterales bacterium | reverse complement strand
GTGCAGTAGGAGCGAGGCGGATATGTTGAGGACTAAGAATTTTGGCAGGAAGTCGCTTGATGAAATCAAGGTTGTGCTTGCTGGGATGAACTTGGGGCTTGATATGGATTTGACTAAATATGGCTATAAGTCTAGTGGTGAAGAGGGGTAAAGGTTATGCGTCACGGCAAGAGCGGCAAAACATTAGGGATGGGCACTGCCCACAGGATAGCGGTGTTGCGTAATATGGCAATATCGTTGGTGGAGCATGGCAGGATAGAGACTACTCTTTTGAGGGCTAAGGCACTCAGGGGCTTTATAGAGCCACTTATCACGGTGGGTAAAAAGAATGAGCTTTCTTCAATTCGCCATGTGATGAAGAAGTTGCCTAACAAGCTCTGTGTAAGGAAGATATTTGGGGAGCTTTCTCCCAGCTTTGTGGAGCGTCCGGGCGGATATACGCGCATATTGAAAACGCGCCGTCGTGTAGGCGACAATGCGCTTATGGCTATTATAGAGTTTGTAAAGTAGTTTTTTTGCTATGATAGAGGCGTTCGTTTGGGTGATTAGCTCAGCTTGGTAGAGCAGCTGACTCTTAATCAGCGGGTCGTGGGTTCAAGCCCCTCATCACCCATCATACCCTCTTTTATGCAGGGTTTTGTGCATGTTTTTGCGCCCGGTTGTCCAGCAAGGACAACATATATTGGAGAGCTTATATTCTTTTTGCATATTCCTTATACCTTTCCACTAATACAGTGTTGATATATTTCTCTACTTCTGGTTTATAGCTTTTGTTTAGCAGTTCGTAATACTCCATTAACTCCTCGCCTAGCCTTTCCGCCTCTTGTAAATCGCCCCTGTCCTTTGTGGCTCGCCTTAAACGGGCTGTAATGCCTAGCATACCCGTTATATTACTTCTAGCCATTTCTGCATCCATATACGCCTCTGCGTTTAGGTCTGCCTCTGTCTTTGTGGGTTCGTTTTTTACTGGTTCTACATAATCGTTGTCGTCCACTGCTAGTGCCGTGTTTCCTGTAACTCTATTATTCATAAATCACCTCGTCCCGTATTGTGCCATATCCCTACTTATAGCGTCAACAATATTTTAGCCGTTTTTAGTTGTTTTTCTTTTTTCGGAGTGTCAAACTCTATTTTTACTCCATATCGTCCGCCGTCTCGGTGTTCCATTGCTCCGTTTGCGGGGTATTTCTTACCCGCCTGCTTTTCCAGTG
>BNUJ01000216.1 GCA_025997275.1 Deferribacterales bacterium | reverse complement strand
GGAGTTTAAGAGCCTGCATCCAGATGTGAATACAATACTTGGCGTCAGCAACATATCTTACGGGCTATCGCCAGTGGCGCGGGTGGTGCTGAACTCCGTCTTTTTAGACCATGCAATTAGGGCGGGGCTTGATGCGGCAATAGTTCATTCTATAAAAGTAATGCCGCTAAATGCTATAAACGCTAGCGAACTTGAGCTATGCGAACACCTGCTAGACGGGCAGGACGGTGCGTTAATGGCGTTCATAAAACATTTTGAATATATAGCTGATACGGTTGAAACACCTATAGAAAAGTTGCCCGCTGACGAACTGCTCTTTTCAAAGGTTGTCAAGGGAGATGCCAGTGGTGTTAGTGAGCTGATAGATAAACTTTTAGGCACTATGAGTGCTATGGATATACTAAACAACGTGCTGTTAGCCGCCATGCAAGAGGTAGGCGGACTATTCAATAGCGGGAAAATGCTATTACCGTTCGTGTTAAAATCAGCCGAAGTGATGAAACTTGCCTCAACTGTGCTGGAACCATACCTAAAAGGGGATAGTGGCACCAGCAAAGGCGTTGTAGTTCTTGCCACCGTGCGCGGAGATGTGCATGATATAGGCAAAAACCTTGCAGACATTATACTATCAGGCAATGGATATGATGTGGTAAATATGGGAACGAAAGTTGACGGTGCAGAGATAATAGCCGCCGCCGTTAAACACAAGGCAGACGCTATCGGTATGAGCGGGTTGCTTGTAAAATCAACGGAGATAATGAAAGAGAACATTGCACTCTTCAAGCAAGCGGGACTTGACGTAAAGGTGTTATTGGGCGGCGCAGCTCTATCTGAGCGGTATGTGCTGGACGAGTGCACCTCCATTATGCCTGAACGAGTATATTACTGTAAGGATGCCTTCGCTGGTGTGAGTGCGATGGACGGCACAAGCAATAATACCTCCGCTAAACTGCCTATTGAAACAGCTAAAAAGCCATTATTTGATAATAAAAACTGGAATATCCCCGTATTTGACGGCGTAGTCCAGAGTAGCAAACGGGGCAATTCGGATGTATTTGACGTTCCATTTGATGAGCTGGTGAAACAGCTGTCCAAAAACCCTGCGGCAAATTGAGTGCAAGGAACAAAACTAATAACGATATACCCATGACAACGTCAGGCGACATCATAACGATATACAATAGAACATTTAGAAAATTTTTACCGGCAAACTTAA
>BNUJ01000215.1 GCA_025997275.1 Deferribacterales bacterium | reverse complement strand
GACAGCACAACTCATGGACTATACTAAACGTCTCAGCTACCCTAGTGGGATAACGAATGTCGTAGTAGAGGGGCTGGATAACGAAGCAGTGAAGTTCACCGTAAGCGATGATACAGTACATATAGAGCCTTACTTTATTAACAATGTCTCTTGGGGGGTGCCGACAACGGGTGGGCTACAAACAAAGAATATTGCTGACTACCGTATAGTGTTTGACGAACTATTTCGCGGAAACAACCCACATGATATACGTATATCTATAGATGGTGTTACCGCCATATATACAATTGACGGATACGACTACCCGTATGATAATTTTTCAGGCTTTTATGTGGGATTTGAAATGGTTGACATGAGTGCTGCTGTGGATGGGGTACATACACAATGGGGTAGTGACGGTATGGGCACGGGTTACTTTATAAACCTTGCAGATGGCACGAGGGCATGGCAAACTATGACAACAACTGGAGCTGTGTATGACGCTAACAAGTTTCTTCGCTCATTTTACGTGGACCCAGCTGACGGGACAAAGCATTATCCCACCCTTTCTGGGACGCCTATAAATTTTGGCGGAATTTCCAATTATAGACCAGAAATACTTACAATGCTACCTAATGGTCATTATAGTGCCTTTTCATTTTTCATCTCCATAACTGCCGCTAATAGCATGGCAATCGGCGACAAGGCATTGTTTTACTACCAAGCAAATAGCCCTGATGTGGAAGCTGTGACCAATCCCCCGCCTAATACTGGCTGGTATAACCCCACCACCAACTGGAATATCAATCCTGCGAATATGGATGGTATCAAAAATGTTCGCATAGAGATTGACGTGCCTAATGGAACGAATACTACTGGTGGCAATGTTATCCCGCAGGTATTCTGGGATGTTAATCAGCCTCACGTTGAGTTCACTGCTATGACTATAGAGAATGGGGAGTTCAAGGAGATAAAGATTAGCTGGGATAGAGACTGGAACGTGCCAGAGGATAAGATAGGTGGCACTTGGGGCTGGGCAGTGTCAACACCCGCAGAGGTCAAGCTGAAAGATGCTACCGCTGGTGGCAGATTGGTGTTCACTAATGGGGACGGGCGAATGCTGCTTGATAATACGCAGACTATAACGATATATGGCAATGGCAAACAGGCAGAGGTTACCCTTGAAGGGGAAGATACCATTCAAGACCTAATAGATAAACTAGCTAATGCCATAGGTAGCA
>BNUJ01000214.1 GCA_025997275.1 Deferribacterales bacterium | reverse complement strand
GCAACCCACTAGATAACCCCTCTATTGAATGTGATAATGCCTTCGCACTACTGCTGATACCTCCCTGCACCAACACAGCCGCCGTATTAGTATAAACACTAAATGACATACCCAATCCTCCCTGCAAATACTAAACAAATAAAAAAAGCTGATAGAATAGCCCCTAAATATATACATAACATATATACATAAAGAACTTCCACCAGCCTGATTCCCTCATAGCTTAACTAAATTGTATGTGAACTATAGCAGAAAAAGGGGAGGTTGTCAAGAGGAAAATGCATACCTTTAACACCTAAATAGGGGCATTTTAACTGTGGCATTACAGATAAAAATGATAAACACAAAAAACTTTAAATTTTTATGAAAAAAAACTTGACATGGGTAATATCAAGTTTTATAATATAGTCACATAAAATTATATACTTAGATGATAATATTATATCTAAGTGTATCAAAACAATTAATTTAAGGAGGATTGCTTATGATTGCTCGTTGGGACCCACTAAAGGACATTCTGAACCTATCAGACCGCGTTAACAACATCTTTCGTGATGTGAATGGCGGAGAGTCTGGCGGACAGTGGACTCCGCCCGTTGATATCTACGAGAATGATGATGAGTTAGTGATATTAGCCGAACTGCCCGGTGTTGCAGAAGATAGCATTGACATTCAAGTCAATGACGGCTTGCTCTTGATACGTGGCGAAAAACAATCGCCCATTGACAAAGACTCTGAAAGCTACTACAGGCTGGAGCGTCCGTTTGGCAAATTTGCGCGCTCGTTCTCTGTGCCTAGCAGTGTTGATGTGTCAAAGGTGTCTGCTGCATTGAAAGACGGCGTGTTGACCGTTGTATTAAAGAAAGATAATTCAAGTAAATCAGTCACCATTAAAGTGACGAAGGACTAAACTGCTTTGAGTAATAGTTATTATGACATTTTAGGCGTTAGCAAGGGCGCAAGCGATGACGAGATAAAAAAAGCGTATCGCGCCCTTGCGCGCAAATATCACCCTGATGTGAATCCCGATGATAAAGTCGCTGAGGCAAAGTTTAAGGAGATTTCGGAAGCCTATGCCACATTGTCGGATAAGGACAAACGTTCGCAATACGATAGGGTAGGGCATGACGCTTTCAAGGGGGGCGGGGGTGGCTACGATTTCAGCAATATGAACTTTGACGATATGCGCAGCTTTAAGTTTGGCGGAGCATCTATGGAAGACCTGCTTGGCGA
>BNUJ01000213.1 GCA_025997275.1 Deferribacterales bacterium | reverse complement strand
GCTCCGAGCTTCGCAAGTCGCACTTAAAACGAACAGCAAAATAGCGAAAGCGTGATTTTGCTAGTGAGCTTCACGAGCAACGAGCCGAGAGGCAAGCGTTTGCGGAGCTACAAAACACGCCTGCATTTGCTTTGATTAAGGGGGGCTTTAAGCCCCCTATACTATTAAAATCGCAGGTGCGGGTTCGCCTGTTTCTCGCGCCACCGACATATTGGCAGACATTCCCGAAAGAAACGGCGTATTATTCAAGGGGATAGACAAGGCTTTGTAAGGACTTACCTAAACATATAAATGAACCTTTGGCGATAATGCCCTCTATGACCGACAAGAACGCAATAGTAATGATGTTTAAGTTCGCTGGTAAGGACGGCAAGCCATTCATAGCGGCTCTTGATGTGGCACAGGACGGCGGTAATATTATCGTTAAAAGCACCTATGGCAGAAATAAGGCACTCAAATTTATTGAAGATACTTTCAAGGACGCCAATGCTAGGGGTGTAAATCCGTTATTGTATTTTGATAAAAAATATACCACTGGTCTAAGGCTGTCGGGGCTACAATTGCCCGTTGGCTCTAGTGGTATGGTGACTGAAATTAACCATTCACTCAAACCCCAAGACGTGAAGTCCACCAGTGCTAAAGCTAGTGTATCACCCGCTACCAAAGAAGTCAACACAAAAAATATAAATGTTGCTAGTCGTCCAGTTCACTCACAGGTTGGTGCAACGTTAGCTCGCACTGCGATAGGTGCTGGGCTTGGTTCTGACGCCGACATAAACAACGACGGCACAAAAGACCTAGAGGACGTCATACTTGGTGCGCTCGGCGGTGCAGGCGTTACGTTAGGTGGCAAGGCACTTCACAAAATAGCCAATAGCAAGGTAGGCGATAAGGTCTATGGTGCGCTTGATAAGGTTGGCGACAAAGTCAACGATTTAAGCGACAAGTATTCGTTTGTGGACTACTTCACAGGTCGGCGCATACTTCGCAATCAGGGCTATATGGACGCACTAGAAAGACATCACGCCAGCAAGAACAAGATATTAAACGAGGGTGAACTACATCAGAAATCGCTATTAAATCTAGACCCCAACGACCGCAAGGCAGTGCAAGACTACCTAGACAAAGAGCTAGAACGTTCCGCACGTGAGAAGGTTGATACAATGGCGACAGAAACGGACGAGATACTTTCTGCAGCCGTTATGTTGACAGCGACCGAAAACGGGCGAGGTAGT
>BNUJ01000212.1 GCA_025997275.1 Deferribacterales bacterium | reverse complement strand
GGTAGGAGTATGATAAGGTTATTAAGTTTAAGGGGCAATAAATGACAATTAGAGAGAAAGAATATCAAGACGCTATGTGCATTCAGCCTGAAAACATAGAGGGGGAGGCAGACCGCAAGGTTAGACGTAAAAACAGGAAAATATTGTTAGAAAAGGCTTGGCACGTCAGAGATTTTGAGATAGAGATGCACTGGAAAAGGGCATTATACTTTGCGGGCTTTATTTCGGTGATATTTCTCGGATATATTGACCTAAAAAAAGGGGATTGCCCAGATAAATACCAATACCTATATCCTATTCTAACGGGGTTAGGTTTGTTGGTTTCATATATTTGGTATTTAGCAAATCGTGCATCCAAGTTTTTGCAAGAAAACTGGGAGCACCACATTGACCAGCTAGAGGACGATATAGGCAAGCTATACAAAACTATTCTTTATAAGCAATATAGTTTTGCGAACCTAACAGATATATTGCCCATTTCTGTTTCAAGGGCAAGTATTTTTATTAGCTTGGTTATAACTTTTGGCTGGTTTGTTTTGTTTGGAACAGAGGTTTTCCAACTCATCGTGCTAGATAAAAACATACAAAATGTACTCTGTAATCTCATGAAAGGCTTAAATTTACCATGTTCCATAATTCCTACGATATTTTTCATATCTGGCTTAGCAATCATATTGCTATTCTGTGCCAAAAAATGGTACATCAGGATAGCTTTAATAGTAGCTTTATTGGTGTTTGTAGTGTTATCAGTGTTTTTATTAAAATCTGCACTATCAGTATTGGTGGTCATATTACTATTAGTGGCATGTTTAGGGCTAGCCAATTGTATTTATTATTGTCTAAAGACAACTGGTTTTGAGGACAGGAAAGATAAGTGCAAAGACGATGAAATTCATATCCTCAAACGAGGAGTTATGAAGGAGTAATTTATGAAAAAAGTTTTGGGGCTTTTGTTTATATTTGTTCTTTTAGCATCCGTTGCACCAGCACAACAAAAGACTTACGTGCTTGGTGAGGATGCGTTCCCTGTCCGTCTTGAAGGTAATATTTTTCGGTTTTTTGACAGTGAGGGCAGGGCTATCAACGGAATAGTGCAAATAAATCTTGATGGTGGTAGGAGTATGATAAGGTTATTAAGTTTAAGGGGCAATAAATGACAATTAGAGAGAAAGAATATCAAGACGCTATGTGCATTCAGCCTGAAAACATAGAGGGGGAGGCAGACCGCAAGGTTAGACG
>BNUJ01000211.1 GCA_025997275.1 Deferribacterales bacterium | reverse complement strand
GTAAAGGAATTAAATAGAAATATTTTGTGTTGAACAAAAAACATTTGACTCGGTGTTTATAATGTGTTATAGAACACTCCACAAGGGGAGCCTAGAAATTTTCTCTAAACTAGGCTTGAACCTTTTGTTTTTAGGCGGCGGGCAACTAATGGCACTGGGCATCCTTGGCGAATACATCGGCAGGATATTTAAGGAGACTAAAGGGCGACCAGCGTATTTTATTGATGAGTATAGCAACCTGAACGTGAAAAAAGATGACAGGAGTAGTTCCAATGAATAGCCCACGTCTGGTGATTATCCTGCCATGTTATAACGAAGAGGCTGTCCTGTCAGCAACAATACAGCGGTTGTCTGCTGTGCTTGATGCGCTAATCGTGTCGGGCAAGGTATCGGCTGACAGCGAGCTGTTATTTGTTGATGACGGTAGCACTGACGGCACTTGGGATATTATAGCTGCCGCTGGGGACAGGGTCAAAGGCATAAGTCTCTCCACTAACAAGGGGCATCAGATAGCCTTGATTGCGGGCATGACATACGCACAGGGTAAGTGTGACTGCCTTGTATCAATAGACGCAGACCTGCAACAAGACGAAAATGCTATATCGGAGTTTATAGATAAGTTTAACGCTGGGGCAGACATAGTGCTAGGCGTTCGCAACGATAGGCACACCGATTCCGCATTTAAGCGCAAAACTGCCGAAATGTTTTATGATTTTATGATAGCAATGGGCATCAAGTTGACAAAAAACAGCGCAGATTTCAGACTACTATCGGCTAGGGCTAACGATGCGTTGCTGAAATATCAAGAGAACAATCTATTTTTACGCGGATTAGTAGGCGATATAGGTTTCAAGACCGACTATGTTCACTTTAACGTGAGTGCACGTGAAGCTGGCAATAGTAAATATAATCTGCGCCGTATGCTTAGTTTAGCCCTTACGGGCGTCCTCTCTTTCAGTGTATTCCCGCTGAGGGTCATCTCTGTGCTGGGGATTTTGGTGTCAGTTGTCAGTGTCATTATGATGTTTAGCCTCCTATACGATGCTCTGATGGACCCTGGCGTTGTTCATGGCTGGGCTTCTACTGTCCTGCCGATATTTTTCTTCGGCGGTGTTCAGCTCCTTGCACTTGGTATCATAGGGGAATACGTTGGCAAGATATATTCCGAAACTAAACGGCGTCCGAAATATTTTGTAGAGAGAGAGAAACAATGAACTACTTAGCTAGACAGTTGCATCTAT
>BNUJ01000210.1 GCA_025997275.1 Deferribacterales bacterium | reverse complement strand
GTGCTTGTATCAATAAAACCCGAAGCGCTCCGTACCAGATCGGGGTTTTCATATTTGGTAAAGCCAAAGGAAATAAACTTCCCCTCCCCGGTATCCGCCTCCACCGTTACCGTATACTGCCTGATCGTCCCTATGCCGCTTACCACAAGAAAGGTAACGGTGAATGTTTCCTATCCGGTAGAAAATATTGCTTCGTATAAACTGATCCCCGCCTTTACCACCAACGGGGCAAAGGTTCTCTTGGGCGGAAGCGAACTGCGTTCGGGTGTGAATAGCCTTGATTTTGACAAACCGTCGTCATCATCGGATCTTGCCCAGCCCTTATACAACAGGCAGACAAAAACCTTTACGCTGGAACGACCCGAGACCCGAGTAAATGGAAACCGCCTTTGGCGGGAAAATCCACAATTCATTAAAGGACCAGGAAAGTTCCGCCCCGGCGTGGACAAAGAAACCCCGGTTGGAAGATTGTGTTTTTTTATCCAACAGCATGGCAATGGCAGTTTCATAATGATTAACGGATGCAAAGACCATGCCCGCCCCCAGTACGGGACCCAGGGCCAATTGGGGAACTTTTTTAAAAGGGATAAAATCCCAGCCTGCCTTGAGAAAGACGGGGACGATGCTTATGTCCAGCACCAGGGGATTATCCCCTTTGATATAGGTATATCCCGCTTCCGCCTGAATTCTGAGGGGCCCCCATTCGTAACCCAGCGCAGAGCGGAACCCCGGATAGGGTGTAATAAGCGTTTCCTGTTGAAAGCGGCGATCCTGACATCAATAATCCTCTCCCTTTCGTCGTGCAATAATTTTTTCCACGATCTTGTTCCGCCCGATGACGACAGGATAAAATCCTTTACCGTTCCCGGCCAAATCGGGAGCGCCGAAATAGGGACACAACTATCCGTGTAACGGTAAACCCCGGTACGGATATAAGCTCCCTTATTCCGCAGATACAAGTGGGACCCAAGGCGTCTCTTGTTCCGGTAACCTTTGACTATATCGAGCGGGCCTTCCCTTCCGCCAATCTGTTCAGGGATGCCATGGACTTTTATACCAGCGCCGACAAGGCGGACAAGGTAATCAACCTTATTAAACAAAACCGCGATTTTACCGTTCCCCCTTTAACCGAGCCCTTTGATTTTTCCGGCCCCGTTACCTTTCTTGTGGTAAGCGGCATAGGGACGATCAGGCAGTATACGGTAACGGTGGAGGCGGATACCGGGGAGGGGAAGTTTATTTCCTTTG
>BNUJ01000209.1 GCA_025997275.1 Deferribacterales bacterium | reverse complement strand
TCAGGGGTTATCTTAACAAGGTCTTCTATCTTTAACCCATTAGCCATATCTAAGCCAGCTTTGCTACCTATGGCATTAGCTAGTTTATCTATTAGGTCTTGAATGGTATCTTCCCCTTCAAGGGTAACCTCTGCCTGTTTGCCATTGCCATATATCGTTATAGTCTGCGTATTATCAAGCAACATTCGTCCGTCCCCATTAGTGAACACTAGTCTGCCACCAACAATGGAATCTTTTAATTTGGTGTTATCTGGTGTCGGTGCTATCCAGCCCCATTCACCACCGGTCACTTCATCATCGGGCACGTTCAAGTCCCTATCCCAGCTAATCTTTATCTCCTTGAACTGCCCGTTCTCTATAGTCATAGCTGTGAACTCAACGTGAGGGTCTCTTATATCCCAAAAGACCTTAGGAGATAAATTAGAACCCACTATATTAGTTCCATTAGGCACATCTATATCCAGTGAAACAGTCTTTATATACGTCATATTCGCAGAGTTAATATTCCAGTTGGTAGTAGTATCCACCCAATTGCCACCTTGTATAACCTCAACATCAGGACTATTCGCTTGATAGTAAAACAATGCCTTGTCGCCAACTGCCATACTATTAACAGCAGTTGCGGAGATGAAATACGAAAGACTGTTATAAGTGCCATCATTATTTTGCGTATATATCTGTGCCCTGTAATTAAGAATCGTGTTAAAAGGGTAAAGTGTTCCAAAAGAATTTGCGTAATGCGTCACTCCGTCAGTAGGGTCAACATAAAATGAGCGAAGAAAATTGTTAGGGTCGCCACTGCCTTGAAGCCGCCATGCTCTTGTGCCATCAGCAAGGTCTATATAGGTGGTAGTAGAAGCCATGTTAGCAGCATATTGTGTATACGTTACGCCTCCTACGGCGTCAGCCATGGAAACTATCTCATATCCCATATAAAAGCCTGAAAAGTTATCATACGGATAGGTGTAGCCGCTAACCGTATATGTAGTGGGAACGCCATTGTTGGTCACATTGTGGTTGACTGTAGTAGTATACCCACGGTATTGCTCTAATAGTATTTGTCTGTAGCCAGCTATGTTGTTTGTCTGTAGCCCACCAGTCGTAGGCACTCCCCAGTTGAGAGCGTTAACGGAATATGGCACTATATGCACCGTATCATCGTTAACTGTGAAGTGGACTTGTGTGACGTCGTCTAGTCCCTCTACCTGTATGTTAGTCAGACCTTTCGGATATACCAATGACTTCGTAT
>BNUJ01000208.1 GCA_025997275.1 Deferribacterales bacterium | reverse complement strand
AACCCACGTCTTGCCAACCTGCCTAGCTCCCTTTATAATTAGAGGCTGCCTAGAGGTCTTTAACTTCCAGCTATTCAGCTCCTCAAGCACCTTTCTGCGCATTTTAGCCTACCTTTTGATATTTTATAGGGCTATTTTATGTCATAAATTACATTTTTTCAAGCTAATTTATGCATAAATTAACATTTTTTAGACCTTAAGCGTGCCAATGCTGTCTTGTTCCCGCTCCTTTATGGCTATTTTATGCATAAACGGACATTTTTTAGTTATTCAGCCAGTATATTGACTTTAATGCAAATATTTTAGTATATTAGGTATAAATATTGTTGTTAAAAGGGGAACTCTTATGAAAAGGTTATTTTTAATGGCTTTAGGTTTGTCTATGGTGCTTGCGACTGTGGCACTGGCGCAAACGATTACGCCACGAGGAGATGTGTTGAGTGATGATAGCATAGGCGGACAAGCACAAGATGTGTCTCCTCAGTCACCTGCTAATACCCATAGCGTCACGATATACGGAGGGCTTGCCTATTCTCTAGGTAAAGATAGGGAAAGGGTCTCGCTTGACGGGGAAAACAAGGATGATAACTCACAAAGTGGCTTTACGTTTGATATAGCTGGCGAGTTTTACTTTTCAAAGTATGTTGGCATTGCGCTTGGCTATCAGCATGTGAAAGATACTTATGAGTATGAATATAATAATGCAAATAGCGACTGGGAGTTCGGCGTATCTTCACTATATGCTATGGTATTGCTCCGCACGAGTATGCTGAAAACTGAAGGGAGTGGCGTCCCCTATTTCCTCTATGTTGGCGTTGGTAGGGCAAGCACAGATGTTAAAATAACAAACGATGTTGATTGGGTTAGCCTTCCTGACACGCACATAACAAGAAAGGAAAGTGTCGGCGGTGTTATTGCAGACATAGGAGTGGTAATATTGCCAACCGAGCACCTGTCGTTGCAAGCCAAGATGCGCTATTTAGATGCAACAGTAGATAAAATATATGGTGAGTCTAGGCAAATGGCTGGCATATCGGTGATAGGAGGACTGGGGTATTCGTTCTAATATCCTACTGGTCTGCTGACTTATATATTCTGGAGCTATCTATCCCGCTGTATAGCTCGCTAAAGAAGCTACGCTTGTCCTGTGCATAGCGGTTAGAGAAGTGCGTAAAGCGCATAAACTGACTAGCGGAGCGAGTGGCAATTTCTTTCGCTCTGCTAGTCGTTAGGTGTTGTTTATCTTGGGC
>BNUJ01000207.1 GCA_025997275.1 Deferribacterales bacterium | reverse complement strand
ACTATAGCTGAACGGTCTGAGTAGTGCAGAATTTTATAGATAATCCCCCGCTCGCTGACCTCTTTCATTACAAAAACCCATTAGCCTAGTAACGACACCATAGCAATCGCTACGCTGAAATATATCGTCAAACCTGTAATATCGTTAAACGTAGAGATAAACGGACCTGATGCTACCGCAGGGTCAACATTCAACCGCATTAACACTAGTGGCACATGCGCACCCACAAAGGCGGCAAACCCCATAGCGCAAAATAACGACACACCCACTATCAGCCCCGTCCGCTGCCCGCCCCCAAAGAGCGGCAGTATTAGCGTTACAGGAACAGCACTCACAATTCCCATTAAAAAACCAGTTTTCATCTCACGCCATACAACTGGCACAGCCGCCCGCTTGTTGTCAATGTTGCCCAATGCTATATTGCGTATGATAATTGTAGAAGATTGGCTACCGACATTGCCACCCATAGCCATTATTACAGGCATAAACGCCGATATAACCAAAAAATCAACGATTTTGCCCTGAAAGAACGTTATAATAAACCCTGACATAAGCTCGCCCACAAGCGTAACAATTAGCCACGGAAGTCTTGCCTTGGCATTGGTAATAGTGCTTTCGCCATAGTCAAACGCTTCTTGCGATGCACCCGCCATACGGTAGATTTCCTCCGTAGCCTCTTCGCGGATGACGTCCATCACGTCGTCAAAGGTGATAATACCCATAATATGCCGCTGCTCATCTACAACTGGCAGTGCCAATAGGTCATATTTAGCAACCAGCCTAGCAGCGTCTTCTTTATCAGTATGGTCTTGCACACTAATAATATCGCTTATCATAATATCAGCAAGGGTCTTATCAGGCGGATTTGTTATCAACTGTCGCAAACTCAGCACACCCACAAGCCGCCCCTCATCATCTACAACATACAGATAGTAGACTAGCTCAACGTCTGCGGCTTTATGTATTAGTTTAGTGGCTTCCTTTACGGTAGTTCTGACGTTCAATGCGATGTATTCAGTGTTCATCATCGCACCTGCAGAGTCATCAGGGTAATGAAGTAGCTCTTCCACCGCCGAAAGGTCTTTGTCGCCTATATATTGGGTAATTTTATCTTTTAACTCTTCCGGTAGCAGACGCAGAACATAGGATATATCATCGCTATTCATCTCCTGCAATACGTCCGCCGCCTTTTGTGGCTCCATCTCCTCAAACAACTCTACTATACTACTATCGTCCAGCTCTATGATAGTCTCGGCAATACGC
>BNUJ01000206.1 GCA_025997275.1 Deferribacterales bacterium | reverse complement strand
GCGCCGCTCCTCAGTGAGCTGGGGGATAGGAACGCGAATGAGTTTGCCATCATTGGCAGGATTCAAGCCTATGCCACTGGTCTGTATAGCCTTTTCAATCTCTTTTAGCAGAGATATATCCCACGGCTGAATAGTTACAAGGTGTGCATCTACAATGGTGATAGAGCCGACACCCGCTAGCGGAGTGGGCGTGCCGTAAGCCATAACCCGCACATTATCAAACATTGACACCGTCGCCCTACCGGTGCGGATACCCTTTAACTCGCTAGTAAAGTGCTCCATAGCCTTTGTCATCTTCTCTTTTGTATCGGCTACCACATTCTTTGGCATGGTTGCCCTCCTATTTGTGTTTCTTTGACTTTAGTTTGCGCAACTTGTCTGCCATACCGCTATGATTTATCTGCGGGGTGCGCGATAGACTGAGACTACCAGCAGGGACGTTTTTGGTAACGGTCGTACCCGCCCCCACCATAGCACCATCACCTACCTTTACAGGTGCTATCAGCTGCACATCACTGCCTACAAATACATTTGAGCCTATCTCAGTCTTGCTCTTATTATATCCATCGTAGTTGCACGTAATAGTGCCACAACCGATATTAGTATCAGCCCCAACGCTCACATCTCCTAGATATGTGAGGTGTGGCACTTTGCTGTTCTTGCCGATAGTCGCCTTTTTTAACTCTACAAAATTACCTATATTGTTGCCACCAGCAATCTTTGTTTCAGGGCGAATGTGCGCCATAGGTCCCACCCCGCAGTCTGAACCTATCACGCTATCCTCTATCAACGTGTTCTCACGTATTTCAGTATTTTTGCCTATTTTAGAATTTTCCAGCCGAACTCCATGCCTGATAATGCAACCGCTTGCTATCTGCGTGCTGCCATTTATATAAACATTGGGATATATAACAACGTCTTCGCCTATCTTTGCAGTAGGCGAGATATAGGTGCTGTCAGGCTCTACTATCCTAACACCTGCCCGCATAAACGTTTTTGCCCTTTCGCTCCATATCTGCCGAGCACATACTGCCAACTGCACTGGGTCGTTCACCCCCAGAAACTCATTTTCATTAGCCGCTAGGTGCGCATAGCAGTCGCGATGTATAATATCTGTAAGGTAGTATTCTTTCTGTGCGTTCACGTTCTTTACTTCTGCTAGGCGTTTCAATAGTTGAGTGGCATTACAGTAATAAATACCCGTGTTGACCTCTTGAATCTTCTTGTCATGGTCGCTTGCGTCTTTTTCCTCCACTATGCGGAGCGGTGAACGCAT
>BNUJ01000205.1 GCA_025997275.1 Deferribacterales bacterium | reverse complement strand
GGAACAACATTTCCTATAGATAGATTTCAGACGGCAACAGAGTTGGGTTTTGATAAGCCTACGGAAAACAGTATTGATTCTGTGAGTGCCCGCGACTATATGGTGGAGTTTAACGCGTCTAGTGCGATAGAGTTTATGCATCTTTCAAGGCTTGCCGAAGAGCTTGTGCTATTTGCAAGCCAAGATATGAAATTTATAGAATTGTCTGATGATTTCTGCACTGGTTCAAGCATTATGCCACAGAAGAAGAACCCTGACATAGCAGAGAAGGTGCGTGGCAAAACAGGCAGAATGTTCGGCAACCTAATGGCGGTGCTTACCATAATGAAAGGAACACCGCTTGCATATAATACCGATATGAGCGAAGACAAAGAACAGGTTTATGATTCAATGGACACGTTGCAAAGCACCTTGCGAATACTTGCACCAATGCTGGTAAAGATGAGCATAAATGCTGGCAATATGTTGAAAGCTACTGCAAGGGGGTTCTCTAATGCTACAGACATGGCAGATTATCTGGCACGCAAAGGCATTCCATTTCGTGAGGCGCACAGCATAACGGGGCGAGCTGTTCAATATTGCATAAAACAGAATAAAACGCTAGAGACATTAACGCTTGAAGAGTTTCACATATTTAATAGCTCTATAGGTAATGATATTTATGCAGTTATCTCTCTGCAAGCTTGTGTTGATGGACGTAAATCGTTCGGTGGAACGGCATCGGAGCGCGTCCGTGAGCAAATTGAAAGGGCTAAGTGCTTGCTCTTGCACTCAATATGAAGTTGTGGTATAAATACCCCTAATTTTTATTTTTGGAGGGTTATTATGAAAAAAATCTTGTCTATTGTGTCTATGGTGTTATTCGTATCGCTGTTTTCAGCGAGCCTGTTGTTTGCCGCAAGCATTCAAGAGATTAAGAAACGGGGTGAGATTATCGTTCTAACGGGCACTTCATATCCGCCGTTTGAATACGTGGCTACTGGTGGCGTATATGAGGGCGTAGATATTGAGCTTGCGCGCGCCGTTGCGAAGAAGTTAGGTGTTAAGGTTCAAGTTGTCCCTCTGCCATTTCGCACGCTGATAGAAGCACTTAATTCTGGTAAAGGTGATTTCATAGCAGCGTCTCTGTCAATAACTGATGAACGTAAAGCGGTTGTTGATTTTACTGTCCCGTATGTAGATAACAAGCTATTTATTTTTTGTAGCTGCCTTCATGTGGAACTCAACCCACGCTTCAACTTGGCTTTTGCCACCCTTATTTTTAGCAGTCAGCTCTTTAATAGT
>BNUJ01000204.1 GCA_025997275.1 Deferribacterales bacterium | reverse complement strand
CAAGCTAACATTTAGCACTAAGGCAGGGGAAAATGCAGTCTATCAGACAGCACAACTCATGGACTATACTAAACGTCTCAGCTACCCTAGTGGGATAACGAATGTCGTAGTAGAGGGGCTGGATAACAACGCAGTGAAGTTCACCGTAAGCGATGATACAGTACATATAGAGCCATCTCAAGTTACCGGCAACAACTGGGCGGTGCCTACGACTGGTGGGCTTCAGACAAACAATGTTGCTGGCTACAGACAAGTGATATTAGAGCAATTACATGGGGTTACTACTTTATTCACATCTACTGTAACCAACGATGGTGTTTCCACTAACTATCAGATTGAAGGCTACAGCTATCCGTATGATAACTTTTCAGGCTTTTATATGGGATATGAGATAGTTTCCTCAGCTGACGCCGTAGGAGGCGTAACACATACACAAACTGCTACTAACATGGGCACTACCTACTACATAGACCTTGCTGATGGCACAAGAGCATGGCAGCTTCAAGGCGGTGGCGATACTAACAACTATCTTCGCTCATTTTACGTGGACCCTGCCGACGGAACAAAGCATTATCCAGCTGCTTTTGGAACACTCTTCAATTGGGATGGAATTATGAATTATAGGGCAGGCATATATACGCCAAATACTGCTACTGGCACTTATACCGCTCTTTCGTATTTTATCTCTGCAAGTGCTGTTAATAGCATGGCAGTTGGCGACAAGGCTTTGTTTTACTACCAAGCGAATAGCCCCGATGTGGAGGTTATACCGGGCATTAGTACGTGGTCAGACCCCACCACCAACTGGAATATCAATCCTGCGAATATGGATGGTATCAAGAATGTTCGCATAGAGATTGACGTGCCTAATGGAACGAATACTACTGGTGGCAATGTTATCCCGCAGGTATTCTGGGATGTTCGTGACCCTAATGGTCACGTTGAGTTCACAGCTATGACTATAGAGAATGGGGAGTTTAAGGAGATAAAGATTAGCTGGGATAGGGACTGGAACGTGCCAGAGGATAAAATAGGCGGCACTTGGGGCTGGGCAGTGTCAACACCCGCAGAGGTCAAGCTGAAAGACGCTACTGCTGGTGGCAGATTGGTGTTCACTAATGGGGACGGACGAATGTTGCTTGATAATACGCAGACTATAACTATATATGGCAATGGCAAACAGGCAGAGGTTACCCTTGAAGGGGAAGATACCATTCAAGACCTAATAGATAAACTAGCTAATGCCATAGGTAGCAAAGCTGGCTTAGATATGGCTAATGGGTTAAAGA
>BNUJ01000203.1 GCA_025997275.1 Deferribacterales bacterium | reverse complement strand
TTGTGACTAGTGCTATTGGGGACAATACTACGGAGTTGAATGTTCAGCTGGACGTTCCGACTGAATTATTTCTTGAGGAACATACAGCTGGGGACATAGTAGAACTAGAGGATGGGTTTAGGCTGAGTTTTCTTTTTAGCGTCTGCCATAGTTGTGCCCCCTTTTTTAGATTTCTGTATAGTCTCTACACCAGCTAGGTTCTTTACTTTCATTATAGATGTCTTGGCGAAGTTGTTCCAGTGCCTCTGTTCTATGTCGCTATAGTCGGAGAATACGCCAGCTAGTTTGTTGGCAAACTCTTTATTGCTTAACGGCAACCACCTTTTCATTGACCAATCGCATAGCAGTTGAGGCTGTCAGCCCTTCTAGCTCCTCCATAGATGTATCCGTTGCTCTTTTTACTCCGCAAACACGCGCATGCGTCCGTTGACGCCGTGCAATTGCTCGTGAAATCCCCACGCTAAGACTACGCTTCCGCTGTTTAGCGGGTGATTTTATAACAACGTGGCTACCGCTCTTTACTAAATGCGGTTTTAACCGCAAGGTTAAAGCTGGCTAAAAACAAAGGGCTTCCTTGTTGGAAACCCTTATAATACTTACTGGGCAATGCAGGACTTGAACCTGCGACACCAAGCTTCGGAGGCTTGTGCTCTATCCCCTGAGCTAATTGCCCGAATTTTCAGCCCTTAGGCACGTCCTCGCGCCAAGTCGCACATATAGCTCTTTTACGAGCTTTGGTGGCTACACATTCACTCTGTTCGTCTGCGCCTGTTAGTCAGCTTGCAACATTGCTGTTGCCCACCCTATCTTACTTCTTAAAATCTAATTGCGCTATCTGGTTCAGCACATTTATCCGCCGTTTCAGCTGTTCGTCTGCCTGTGCAGCTAGCTCGTCGTAGCGTTCTGGGAAGGCTTTTTTAGTTATGCGGAAACGATTTTCTCCCGCCATAAAATCAGCTAACGAACTAGTCGCCTTGCCAGAGTCTATCTGCAACGGGTTCTTGCCCTCTGCTATAAGCGCAGGGTTAAATCTGTATAGCATCCAGTAGCCAGATTGCACAGCTTTGCGCTGCTCGGCAACCCCATTAGACATATCTATCCCCTGTGCTATACAGTGCGCATACGCTATCACTAGCGATGGTCCGTCAAACGCTTCCGCCTCCAACATAGCCTTGATACTGCCGTCATACCATTGGCTAAACTTACACCTATTATTTTCATAATGTCACCATTGATGCCTAGCGTGGTTACCATACTAGGATTGTCGCCCATAGAAATCATCGCAAGCCCCATATCGGTAG
>BNUJ01000202.1 GCA_025997275.1 Deferribacterales bacterium | reverse complement strand
CAAGTGCGCCTTATGCCCTACTATATTCTTTCATAGTGTCAACGTTCTTTTGGGAGTTCGGCGTTGAAAGCATTTCAATGGCGAGGTAAAATAGTAACGTATAAAAGAACGTTGCCACTGAATATGAGCGAACATATATACACATTGATGTTGCCGCGGCACTAAAACCCCAAAAGAACACTGGGAGAAGAGCCAACTTGCCCGCCAAGAACCTTTTTGATATACTATATAGCAAAGCACAATGTCCTATATACCACAAAACATTTACTGCCACAGCAAACGATATGCTATATTGAGATGGTGCAAACAGAGACGCTGTGTGTAATTGCATAAAATATAGCGGAGAATGGACAGCGTGACGAGTCCGTAGCTCATTAAAGTGCGCTAACCCCTCGCTAGTCTGTGCTGTCATAGATTCAAATAAATATTTCTGAGAAAGCCACTTAGCCCCATCGCTACTGCTATAGTTAAAAACTTCCTCTTTATCGTTGTTTGCATGGAAATAGTTTGTTGTCTCATCAAACGAAAGACTTTTTTTCTGCCCTGCGTAGTAAGACACTACAAGCAGTTGTGCTATGACTATTACGACAAGTATAGCCCAGTCTCTCTTTAAGAACCAGCTAATCAACCCAGTCCAAAATAAAAGCATGACTATACAGACACCCACAATAGCCGAAACGACAAAGGGCAGGATGAAACTGTCGGGTAATACTACTTGCTGGCTCAGATAAGCCCGTTCAACCTCCATAGATAGCCCTGCTTTACCTTCAAAGTTTATGCGAAACTCACTCCACTTGCCCGCTGCAAGACGCCTAGATGTATTAAAGCCATCGTGAACACCGTCATAAAAGAACCGCAACATTACATTTGGGTGAAATAATGGTTTCGCACTTGATAAACTAGCATTAGGATTATCGGTATATGACACATAGACGTTTCCTACCCTATCATCATTGCGATTTAATCGTGACACTACAAGGGTCAATCGCCTGTAATCTTTTGCCGCTCTATCATTTAGAGCAAGTGTTATAGCACCATTACCCGATTTGCTCCTGATTACATTCTTGTCCACTCCAACAACACTAAAGTGAGCTAAATTTTTGTATAACTCCTGCTGATTAAGCTCTAAATATTTTTGCCATCTAAGCGGAACGCCCAGCTGCCTCGCTAATCACGGTTATGTGTGCCTACTGCCTTGTAGCCTACGTTGTGGCGGGGCAGCTGAGATCGGGAGAGCACACGGCCTTACTCCCGTCACTCCGGAGACTCTCGTATGCCGTCTTTTGCTTGAAAAAAAAAAGCTATTA
>BNUJ01000201.1 GCA_025997275.1 Deferribacterales bacterium | reverse complement strand
TTACCCGTGTATATATAGTCGCTAGGTAGCTCTTTGCCTGCCCAGTTTGCCAACTGTCGTCTATATTGCAAATATACCGATGAGTCGTAAGATAGTATATGAATTGTGCCAGGTATCCGCAACTCTGCAAAAAAATCACCGTAAAAGCTACCCGTTTCGTTGCTCACAGGAGCGGGGTTTGCCGATACATTATCAGTAAGCGATGCCGATAGCCTTGATATGAGCGGGATACGTTTAGGGCTTAGGAGCGAAATACGGTATGCTGAAACCTGCAAGTCGTCTGCAAGTTTCTGATAGCCCGTTGGAGATATTATGTAGTAATCAGCCCCGCCCCTTAAATCTATATAATCAGGGGCAGGATGTGCTCTCGTTTCCCATATATCGTAGGCATAAACTTCCAAAGACGCGATAGTTGATAACAAAAGCAACATTAGTGCTGTTAGCACTAATGTTGGAGCATACTTTATTCCCACGTAGTTTTATTTCCACGTGCCTAACGTTTTCTTAGCAACTTTTGCGGCTTCACTCTTCGGGAATTTCTTTATTACGCTGTTCAGAGTTGCCTTTGCTTTGTCGTTTTGCCCAATACTGGATAGGCGAGAGCTACTATGCATTAAAAGAATACGACAAAGCGCGGGATGCTTTTGAGACGGTGATAGCTAAATACCCTGATAAACCTAAGGTGCCTGACGCTATGTTAAAACTGGGGTACACATATAGAAGTCTTGGGCAAAACGACAAAGCAAAGGCAACTCTGAACAGCGTAATAAAGAAATTCCCGAAGAGTGAAGCCGCAAAAGTTGCTAAGAAAACGTTAGGCACGTGGAAATAAAACTACGTGGGAATAAAGTATGCTCCAACATTAGTGCTAACAGCACTAATGTTGCTTTTGTTATCAACTATCGCGTCTTTGGAAGTTTATGCCTACGATATATGGGAAACGAGAGCACATCCTGCCCCTGATTATATAGATTTAAGGGGCGGGGCTGATTACTACATAATATCGCCAACGGGCTATCAGAAACTTGCAGACGACTTGCAGGTTTCAGCATACCGTATTTCGCTCCTAAGCCCTAAACGTATCCCGCTCATATCAAGGCTATCGGCATCGCTTACTGATAATGTATCGGCAAACCCCGCTCCTGTGAGCAACGAAACGGGTAGCTTTTACGGTGATTTTTTTGCAGAGTTGCGGATACCTGGCACAATTCATATACTATCTTACGACTCATCGTTATATTTGCAATATAGACGACAGTTGGCAAACTGGGCAGGCAAAGAGCTACCTAGCGACTATATATACACGGGTAA
>BNUJ01000200.1 GCA_025997275.1 Deferribacterales bacterium | reverse complement strand
AACGACAGCATTTTTTAGGTATGGGGTGAATAGATGAATATTCTTTGACCCGATTGTGAATAGCGGGTTTTTAGCCACTTTGAGTATAGATGCTCCTGCTGCGTCAGTCCAATCGGTGGCGATATATTTCCGTTCATAGTTCTTGCACTCGTCAGGTATATCAACGAAACGTTTCCTATCAGTGTATCTTATGCCAAGCTCTCCGCAGATTAGTTTTGCTGTCTTAGTTATCTCTGTAGCAAATGGGTGGGTGGTATCAACGATAGATGTAATATGCTCTTGTTTTATAAAGTCAGCCAGCAAATTATTATCAAAGCGCACCAGCTTGACCTTGTTTGCCCCATAGAGGCTAGAAAATAGCTTATATCCATAGTCTGTTGCTACTGATATAATATATTTTTTGGGGCAATCTTTCATATATCTATGCGTGTCAGATGTCCCGCCTAGTATTAACTGCATCGTCCGAACTTATCCTTTATAGTAGCCCCTATCAATAGCAAAAATGCCAGCGTGTATGCGGCGTAAAATAGAAACAAACATTCAGACATATTAAAACCGAAGAGTAGCCAGCCATCCGCTCCGCACGTGCCCGTAGGCTGGAACATTGAAGGAAACCATTCATTTAATGGTAGTCCTAATGGAAATGTGGGGTGCAGTGAACACGTGCTTATAAGCCCATTATATGCAAATATATCTTTAGTGCCGTTCTGAATGCTATCAACCATTATATAGTGCCATTCAAGTGCAATATTCCAAAACCACCCTTTAACTATTCCATAAACACACATAACATAGCCGATAATGCGACATATAGCTGATGTCGGTTTTATTGCAATAATGAGAGAGCCTATCGCTATTATAAACATTGACAGACGTATATAAACGCACAGCTCGCAGGGTAGGTAGCCTTGAATATTTTGGAAAACTTCCCATGCCAGCACATCAAGCACAATAGGGGTTAACCCAAGTATGAACCATACAGGACGTTGGCTCTGCCAAGTATTAAGCGTTGTTATTAGTTCCCTAGTTAGTTTCATAATATTTATATTAGCATAATTTTGTTATTATGTGTAAATTAGGCTTGCTTTTATTAAGCTAAATTTCTAAAAATTACCCTTGACACGTTATCACGATACGGGTATATAAGGTATCTATCGTAGGATATGGGCAGTATATATATCTTGTCCAAACTGGTTGGAGGGGTTTGTTTATGCGTGGGTCTAGGCTATTAATATTGCTAATGGTTATAATATCTATTAGCGTGGATGTAGCACAAGCGGCTCAGGAAGCATATATGCATTATGGAGAGGCTACTGT
>BNUJ01000199.1 GCA_025997275.1 Deferribacterales bacterium | reverse complement strand
TTATAATTATAATTATAATTATAATTATAATTATAATTATAATTATAATTATAATTATAATTATAATTATAATTATAATTATAATTATAATTATAATTATAATTATAATTATAATAAGGAAGAGCACACGTCTGAACTCCAGTCACTCCGGAGAATCTCGTATGCCGTCTTCTGCTTGAAAAAAAAAACAACACTTTTTTCCTTTTCATCACTTTTATCGTAACAACATACTTCTTAACTCCATTCTCTCCTTCGAATCTCTTTTTCCGTCTTCTGCTTGATCATAAAAATGGTATTTAAACTTATTGTCACAGTATTATAGCACCGATGTTTAATCTCTTCAATATAATTCTGCTTATCTAGTCTATTTATTTGTTTTTTTTTTAAGCACAAGGGCGCGTACGATATTTTCCCGGGTGTATCGGATTTCGAAGCTTGGTCTTTCCCTTTCCAAAAGAAAAGACCCCCCTCCAAAACAAAAAGGTATATTCCCGTGGTTTAAACTCCCCCCCCCCCCCCCCGTCGTAGGTCGTAGCTGGGCGGAATGTAGGCAGACATAATGCAAAGGCGAGCAGCCCAACAAGGATGGTTACGTCGGTTTGGCTTATTCCAATCCCCACCTTTAAGCCGTAAGCACCAATGGTACCCGGTATAAATGGGTTATAAAGGGACATATACATAAACACGGCACATAGCACAGGGTGCTGAAGACGTAATCTCCACGATATAACAGTCATCAGCAGCGCAGTCAATATAGCACCTATCGTAGCATATAAAACCCTAGTTTGCTCATAAGTAGCCCCTAGTTTCATTAAAAATGCTGAGAACTTATAGATTATAAATTTTGCTGGGATAACTCCATATTTATCATAAGCTACTATATCGGGGTTGTCAGTCAACAATTCTTTGTCATATAGGTGCAGTTCCATAGGGGCATAAATAGGGTCATTATGATGGATATAATTGCTAGAAGTAGCCACCACAACGGCTAACGTTACAATAAACGCCAGCAGATACGCTTTGTTTTGTGTGATTTTGTTATACATTGCTTGCTGTCCCCAATCTCTTTGCTATTTCATCAGCGACAAATATTCAGGGGGCTGTCCTAGATTTTTATCTAGTCAACCCTGCCTTATTGTGAATTTTAGCCCATTTTTTTAGTGTTGTCAATAGGTTGTAGAGACTATCCCTGCTTTGCTGTTATAACAAAACTGAAACAGCATAGTTCCATACAAAATCTTGACAAGCTACCACTTCTATAATACTATTGGTCTATGTCAGATACTGATACCAACAGAGAGTATAAGGATAGCGTATTTAC
>BNUJ01000198.1 GCA_025997275.1 Deferribacterales bacterium | reverse complement strand
ATAATATCCCACCTGTGCGGATAAATACAAAAAAGAATGTTATCAGGCGCGTCTGGTCAAATATTTCGTAAAACATTTAGGTTGATTGAGTTTCAAAAACGCGGGGGGTTTTACGCCCCCGCAGAGTTAATATCTAATATTGCTTATCAAGCAACATCTTTCTTATGCCAGCTATAGCCTGAGTAGGGTTTAGCTGTTTCGGGCAAGCCTTGACGCAGTTATAATAACACTAGGCTTATATCTACTTATCATAGCAGACAGGCGTTTAGCTATGGAACAGTTAACGCTTGCGGCAAGAGTTTCTTCGTTTGCTCCCTGCGCTAGCAAGCCTATCAGTTCACTTTCACAAAAGACAGCACACGTGCTGGGCAGTGTTATAGGTCCATTCACAGCACTGCTGAAACTACCTAACGTCATACCCAGTGCCGTAGCTGCATTCTCCACAAACCTGCCCGTACTTGCAGCACATTTATCGTTCATAACGAAATCATCTATATAGCCGCCTTTCACATTTATAACCTTGCAGTCCTGCCCACCTACATCAAGGATAGTAAAGCTATTCTGCTCTTCTGAATTCAACCCCTTTAATTGTCGCTTTACCCCATAAAAATGCGCCTTGATTTCAGATATTGTTGAGATATTATCCATTTGTAGAACGTTCCGTCCATAGCCTGTTGCAAGTATTGCAGCACCTTGCGGTATGCTTAGATATGATAATAAAGCCTTTTCAATATTACTAACACCATCACGAATAAGTTTTGCGCGCAGTTTATAAAAATCTATGGTACTTACTGAATGCAGACTGATATTACTGACTTCGCCGACATCGCCACCACTCTCAATAGCAACCTTTATAAATCTACTACCAAGGTCTATACCAGCGCGGATGTTCATACTAGCGGACAATTTCAGCCCATGCACTATGGTTGTGTATAGACTCCATATTTTCGCTCATAACCTCAAACTGAGATATACGCTTATCGGCAGACAGCAGCTCTGTCACATTGCGCACAATATCCTCCACAAAGACGGGGTTACCATAAGAATGCTCAGTCACATACTTTTCATCCTCACGTTTCAAGAGTGAATATATAGGGGAGCTAGCAGAACATTCGGCATAGTCTATCAGCTCCTCAAGCCAGACAAAAGACCTAGAGCGAACCTTAATGCTGACTATACTGCGCTGATTGTGCGCCCCATATTCTGATATTTCCTTAGAACACGGACAGAGCGACAGCACAGGCACACGGACGCGGACAGCTAAATCAAGTCCTTGTGCGCCAAGCGCCGCATCAAAGCCACAATCATAGCCCATCAGTGACGTTTGTTTGGAAA
>BNUJ01000197.1 GCA_025997275.1 Deferribacterales bacterium | reverse complement strand
CTATCGTGGCACAGCTATTTGCCTACTATAGTGCGCAAGCATTGGACAAAGATGTTGATAAACCGCGCAATCTAGCAAAAAGCGTGACGGTTGAATAATGTTGCACCCTATATATATGCTGGGGATAGGTCCGGGTGACCCTGAGCTGGTTACCGTAAAAGCTGTTCGGCTCATCAAAGAAGCCGATATAGTCTATGTGCCAGAGAGTAATGCAAGCGGACGCAGTGTGGCTGAAAGCATTATACGTCCCTACGTTGATAAAGATAAACTGCACCTGTCGTATTTCCCAATGACAAATGATAAAGCAGAGCTTGACAGGTGCTATACTGCACTAGCGGAAGAGATTGCTGGCGAACAGCGAGCGGGCAAAAAGGTAGTCTATGTGACGCTAGGCGATAGTATGCTGTTTAGCACGGCGCAATATGTATCAACTAGATTGCGCAAGCTAGGCATAGAGCCATTATTTGTGGCAGGGATAACATCTTATGTGGCAGCGGCAAACATTGCTGGTGTTTCCCTTGCTGATAAAGCAGAAGACTTTGTCGTTATGGGCATCCCCGATAATATAAATGCTCTTAAAAAGGCTTATCAGGAGCATAACAGCGTAGTGTTTATGAAGATACATAAACGTTTAGATTTATTATTGCAGTTTGTGCGTGAGGTGCGTCCGAGTGTAGCGGTGCTGGTTCAGCGCGCAAGCCTGCCAGACGAGAAAGTCTATAACTTACTGACTGGTGAACATCTGCCCGACAATGCGGGCTATTTGTCTATATGTTTGCTGAAGAAAGCTATCGCTTAAATATCGGCTCGTATAGGTCACGCAACTTGAATATGCCTGCCACAGTCAAGTGTCCAGCATCACTATACATTATGGTGCTCTCTATTACGCCGTAGCAGTAATTATCATCACACATTCGTGAGGGAACATCTACTATGTGAGTTCCTATATTCCTTATCTTTGCCACATAAACACCTTCTTTTTCGTCATATTTCTGCCTTGTTATTGCAGTATCTTTGCCAAGATATGAATTGTCAATAGTATGAAATGGCATACTAGGTGCTGGTATCTGCATCCATAGCCTTGCTTTTGGATTATAGCTTTCTACAAGCTTAATTCGTTCTTTGAGCCAACTTTCCCAATTGGCATCACTCCCAAAAGATATTGCGACAAGAACATCGCTCACCCTCTTATCGGTTAAACTCTCTATAAATTTATCCTCACATAATTTTGATGTCAACATATAACTTATACAACCTATAAGCATATATTTTCTGTTATATTCACCAGACAAGCTATCTAGCAGTGCTGATAATTGCAAAGCATAGCTATCTCCGAGCACCAGAACTACCGACTTATTGTCATCT
>BNUJ01000196.1 GCA_025997275.1 Deferribacterales bacterium | reverse complement strand
AGATAGATATGGCTGACAGAGCAAGCGAGTTGGCTACAGCACTCTGTTCGTCAACTAGCGGTTCTAAAATATAAACTGCACCGCCCTGTCGCACAGACATTGAGGCTTTTCGTAGCACGTGAACTGCCTGCTGCTCGTCCAATGTGCTTAATAACATATCAAGGATTAAAATATCCGCCCCAGCTGGCACATCGTCTGTCAAAACATCGTTCTTTACATAGCTGATGCGCACGTTACTGCCCATAGCGAATTTGCTTGCTTCCATCTGCTCTGCTGTTCCTAAACAAACAAGTTTTACGTTCTCGTCAGCCGCTAGCAATGATTTGCCTAGCCGTTCGTTGCCAGAGGATATAACATATACGACCGCAGGCTTTCTTTTAAGAACCATAGACAACAGCTCGCTGAATTCTACGTAGTGAAATATACTGTTAAAGTCAATTAAGCTCTGGCGAGCATCGTGTGGCAACCCGTTAATACCGTCTGACATGTCTGCGCCACCGAACGTATGCAGTCCGCAGGCTTTCATTTGAACAAGCGATTCTTTTAAGTAAAAGCTACCCTTGTAGCATACATCGTGAACAAATTTTATGTTAGTTAGCACGTTCTGATTGTTTAACAGATATTTGCCTAGCTCTGTAAGGCTGTATTTGTCCCCTTCCTTTAACACGATGTCATTGTTTTGCGCTAATTCCAGCAGAACAGAAACAGCGTATTCGGACAACTCTGTGCGCTCACATATAACTTGCGCCGTAGCATCACCTCTAGTGGCGATAAGCATCAGTATATTAAAGTGCAGCAAGGCATCAAGCATCTGGAATATGAGTGGCGCAAAGACAAGTCTCTGCGCTTCAAGCTGTATATCGCTTATGCTTGTTGAATTCTTTATGTTTCTCTTGTATGTTGTAACCATGGGCATGACTCGTATTCTATATTATGATGCAGGTATTGTAAATGAAAATATTTATTAGAACTGCCGTTACTACCGAACAACTGCTAAAAGAGGTGTTAGGCGGTGTTGACGGCATCGCAAAGGGCGAGCACGGCAAACCGTTTATCCCAGATTCTAATATTTGTTTTAATGTAAGTCATAGTGCGGGTGTGTTAGTATTAGGGTTAGATACGCAACCAGTTGGCGTTGATATAGAGTTTATGCGTCAACGCAACTTTGCGGACATATCAAAACATTACTTTGGGCGTGAGATAACTGCTATTTCAGAGTTTTATATAGCTTGGACTAGGCATGAGGCGTGTGTAAAGCTCGCTGGAGGCTCTATCTTTAACTATCCCGCAGACGCACTGAATGCTAATTGCTGCACGTATAAGCTCAATAACAAATATATCTTATCTATCGCAAACTACGGGGGGCTAGGC
>BNUJ01000195.1 GCA_025997275.1 Deferribacterales bacterium | reverse complement strand
GGTGTTGTCATTAAATCAGTTGCAAATTGTCAGACCGCTATAGCTTTATTTCAACCAGATAGCGTATCCTTCCCCAAGCACATAACGATTATACACAGACACCAATAACGAGACAAACCCTAAAGGGTGCTTATGGAACGTTTTGGGATGATTATTTAATGACCTGCCCTGTTAAGTCCATTCACCAATCTCTCTTTGACTCAATAGGTGTCCCCCCATACGTTTGTGCGCCCATACTTTGCAATAACGGCAAAAAGGTATCGGTCTGGATATAAATTCTAGTATTTCTCGCTCATCTTGCACCCTGTCTAGCTCTAAATAATCAAATTTAGATACCTCCAAGCACTGATTAAAATGTTCGTTGAATATATGTATAAGTGCTGGTGGTTGACACGGATAAATTCTGCCCTCTCTCAAAATTGTGCAATTAGGTTGAAAACAATTTGTAAAACTTGTCAAATTGTTCTGACCTCCTTTTAAGTCTAAAGGCTGATACACTGATTCTCTTGGTGCATCAGAGTCCCAATAATGCAGTTCTACCCCAAATGAAGCTGCATATTTCTCTGTTTCTAGCATATTCAGCTCAGAATACCTTGTCGGAGTAATATCTATATTATATTCTTTTACGGCAGTCCAAAAGTTTAATCCTTGCTTTAGCAACAACGTTGCGTTAGTCGTAAGAGTTATTCTAGAATCAACAAACATCTCTCGCGCCACCTTAAAAAATGGAACTATATTAGGGTGCAGCAACGGCTCTCCTCCATAAAGGTTAATAAAATCTAGTCGCTTGTTTGTAAGCTCTGCCAGCTTTTTCAAATCTCTTGTAACCATCTCAATATCTGCGAATTTAGGTTTGGCAATGTTAGAAAAAGTCATACACGCAAAACAATTGTAATTGCAATGGTCAGCAAGCGATACGCTAACATGGTCAAGTCTCACAGGGATAGACCAGCGAGCAACAATATTAGACAATTTATTAGCTAAATTACGATACTGTTCATCACTACGGTCATCTATATATTTTTTTAACTCCCTAACCCTTGCTTGCGCTTGCCTAGTTTTACTGATAATTTTTATTTTTAGCCCAAAGATACGAATAACAGTAAACACCCCTTCGTGACGTACCAAGAAAAACTTACTTAATAAAGAGTGTCTGTCTGTCTGTCTGTCTGTCTGTCTGTCTGTCTGTCTGTCTGTCTGTCTGTCTGTCTTGCATAGCGTTCACTCTCCTTAATAAAAAATCAACCTAATCTAGGACAGCCCCTTATACAATTATGTCGTTCTGTAGTTCTTTTAACTCTGAAACTGAAAGCCCTGTGAGTTCAGCAACTTTATCAAGTGCAAAGCCACTAGCCAAAAGCCCCTTGGCAATCTCTAACGCCTTTACTCGCA
>BNUJ01000194.1 GCA_025997275.1 Deferribacterales bacterium | reverse complement strand
AATGCTTTTGGTTTTTCTGTGCCAGAACAAGACCTTACACTGGTTAAAGAACAGTTGCGTCTAACGGAATACCTGCTGCAGATAAGGACGTTGAAGCTCAACGAATTGACGGATAAGACAGCAATCCAAGAGTCATCATTATCAGGGCTGATTGAATTATTTGTTTCCTTCTGTGGTGGCGAACTTCGTATCCAGCAACTTTTAGATAGCGTTGCCTCTATGATGTCCTCAAAGGTAGCGTTCTGGTTAGAACGCGATGACAACGTCCAAATGTATTCATCAGGGCTGACGGAAAGAGAAACCGAAAGCATTATAAATAGAGTGCTTGAGTATGGCGAAGCAAATGGTTGCTTGACGTTTAACGACAAATGCGGATGTGTGCTTGTGTTCAGCAGGAAAACCCCTGATGACAAATTTACTGACTATGAACGCAAGTTTGGGGAACAGCTATCGAAGATAGTGTTTTCTGCAACACCTGTTATATAATACTATGAATAGGCTCAAAATCTGGCTATTGGCAGCTCGTCCGCGTACGTTGACTGCCTCTGTCAGCCCTGTAGTCGTGGCTTGGGCACTGGCTTTTAAGGCGGGCAGTTTCCATATAATCCCTGCATTGTTCTGTATGCTTGTAGCAATGTTCGCGCAAATCGCAGCTAACTTTGCCAACGATTATTTTGATTATAAGAGCGGAGCAGATGGTGCTGGCAGAACAGGACCGAAACGAGCGGTTGCCTCTGGCTGGGTGACTCCCGCTGCTATGATGAGGGCTGTATTTATCAGCCTGTCTATAACGGCAGTTTGCGGGCTAGGGGCGATATTATACAATGGCGACTACAGACTGATAGCATTAGGTATCGTTATAGGCGTATGCGTTATAGCATACTCCGCTGGTCCGTATCCATTCGCTTACCATGGGTTAGGTGATGTCGCTGTGTTGCTATTTTATGGCATAGTTCCCGTGTGCTTTACCTACTACGTGCTGGCGGGAGAGTTTCGTTTAATAGTTTGCCTACTCTCCGTTGCTGTGGGGCTGTTGAGTGTAAATATATTGCTCGTTAATAACTACCGTGACTATACAGAGGATAGCGTCAGTGGCAAACGCACTACCATTGTAATATTTGGACGCAGTTTCGGCAGATATTTTTACTTATTCAATTGCACTTCAACGTTAGTTCTTACGTTAGCTGCCCTGCGAGAGCTGGAGATATTGCCCCTTGTGCTCTTTTCCGCTGGATTCATAGCTATGTCTGCGCACACGTACTACGGACTGAATGTGAAAGACGCTCAAGCACTTAATACCGTGCTGGGGCACACCGCACGAAATGCACTACTCTATGCAGTGGCAGTGTCAGCACTGCTTGCTAATATGTCATATATAGCATTTCAGTTGTC
>BNUJ01000193.1 GCA_025997275.1 Deferribacterales bacterium | reverse complement strand
ACCTCGCCCACACGTTCAGCAACGCCTTTATTCAGTCCAGCAAGCAGCCTCATATATTCACGGCTCAACCTGTCGGCGGGCACCAACGTGAGCGAAGATTCGTTCGTTATAAATATAACATTCACCGCTACTGCACGGACGAATTTGTAGAACTTTAACTCGTCAGTTGTGCCTTGATAATCTTTCACATCACGTTCTATGTATGTCTGCATATATGAGCTAAAGAACTTGTCGCGCCCAATGGCAGGATTTGTTATAAGCTCTGGAAAACTTCCGTTCCAAATATTCCTATAAACATCCATAACGGTGCGAGATTCAACTTTTTTATCAAGTGGGACGCTATCTGCCCAGAACGGCTTTGATTGCCTTGGCTTTCCTACTTCTTCTTTATAGGATAACCCTAGCAAATCAATAATCGCTACGCGCCCCGCCAAAGTTTCCTGCACGCCACGCATTAACTTGAATTTTTGCGAGCCAGTCAGCCAGAATGCCCCTGCTGGGTTTGCCGATTTGTCTTTGCCCGATTTATACATAAAGCGGTGTTCATCTACCCATATTTTGATATAAGGGAACAAGTTCGGGGCGTATTGCACTTCATCAATAATAACAGGTGGGGCGTATTTCTGCAAAAACGCCTGCGGGTCGTTTATTGCCAAGTTGCGGATGTTCATATCGTCCAGCGAAACGTGTTTGCGCCCCTCTTCTTGCAACATTTTTAATGTGCTTGATTTTCCAACCTGTCTAGGTCCAGTAATCAGTAGCACAGCCCACGCTGCTGACAAACTTTTAATCGTGTCAAAAATAGTTCTTTTAAGCATAGTTTCCATAATACAAGCACTTTAACCGCAGGTCAAGTGCAATCTTACATGGCTATGTAAGATTGCACGAAAATAATAAGAGTGTCAACATCAAGATTTTATGCTATAATTCCGCTATATGGCTGAGCAGATACTCATAACGGGCGGGCACGGCGCAGGTAAGACGGCTATGGCACTGAAACTTGCAAGTGGTTATTCTCGCAAGACGTATATTGCCACGTCAGAGCCTATTGACGATGAAATGCGCTTGAAGATTGAACGGCATAGAGCGGAGCGAGATGAAACGTGTAAGACGATTGAAGAGCCGCTTGAGCTTGTCAGAGCTTTAGACGGTGTGTCAGATACTGATGTGGTTGTAGTTGACTGCCTTACCGTGTGGCTGAACAACCTATTTCACTATGGCAAAGATGTATTGAAATATGTGCAACAACTATATGGAGCGATTGAGCGAGCAACGGTGAATGTTATATTTATAACGAACGAATCTTCGCTCACGTTGGTGCCCGCCGACAGGTTGAGCCGTGAATATATGAGGCTGCTTGCTGGACTGAATAAAGGCGTTGCTGAACGTGTGGGCGAGGT
>BNUJ01000192.1 GCA_025997275.1 Deferribacterales bacterium | reverse complement strand
GGGGGGGGCTACTACCCCTGTATCAGGAGATTACAAGCTAACATTTAGCACTAAGGCAGGGGAAAATGCAGTCTATCAGACAGCACAACTCATGGACTATACGAAGTCATTGGTATATCCGAAAGGTTTGACTAACATACAGGTAGAGGGGCTGGACGACGTCACACAAGCGCACTTCACAGTAAATGATGATGTGGTGCATGTTGCCCACGATGTTGACTATGGCACACCCGGCACATGGAAAATCTTGCCTTCACCTGGGAATTTACAGTATGGTTCTGCTATTGACTATGGAATAGTAGATATTCAGGAAGACCACCGTGGCTATAGGCCTGCTGTCATGGGAGGTTTTTCGCAATCTAACTTTGAGTACCCATATGAAAACTTTTCAGGTTACTACTTAGGTTTTCAATGTGTTGGTCTTACCGATAGCGTGGATGGAGTTATATATTCGCCTAGTGCGGGCAATCGTTCTTATATAATACTATCTGATGGCACTAGGGCATACCAGCAGTCTGGAACCAAATACATAAAGATGTTCTATATGGACCCAGCAGACGGCGTTAAACACTACCCTACTGGGGTAAATGGAGCTGGTCTTCTGGCATATATCTACAGTGATGACCCAAACGAGCCGGGTCGTGTCAATGCGATTGAACTAGCATTAGGTGCGGGTATTCCTGCTGCAATGCAATTGGGCGACATGGCACTATTTTACTATCAAGCGAATAGTCCTGACGTTGAGATTATACAACACGACGGTTGGGTTAGTCCAGCCGTCAACTGGAATATCAATCCTGCGAATATGGATGGCATAAAGACTGTTACGCTGAATATAGATGTGCCTAATGGGACTGATATAGGAGGGGGTTCTAATTTATCTCCTAAGGTTTTTTGGGATATTAATCAGTCTCACGTTGAGTTCACAGCTATGACTATAGAGAATGGGCAGTTCAAGGAGATAAAGATTAGCTGGGATAGAGACTGGAACGTGTCCGATGATGAAGTGACCGGTGGCGAATGGGGCTGGGCAGTGCCAACACCAGCAGATGTCAAGCTGAAAGATGCTACTGCTGGTGGCAGGCTAGTGTTCACTAATGGGGACGGACGAATGCTGCTTGATAATACGCAGACTATAACGATATATGGCAATGGCAAACAGGCAGAGGTTACCCTTGAAGGGGAAGATACCATTCAAGACCTAATAGATAAACTAGCTAATGCCATAGGTAGCAAAGTTGGCTTAGATATGGCTAATGGGTTAAAGATAGAAGACCTTGTCAAGATAACCCCTAATAAGACTACATCATCAACATCACTTAGTGGAATACTTGATAGTGAAGCAACACTTACTATCCAAACGGGATTAACAGGGGAATCTTCCGAACTGCACTTCTCAGGTGATGAGG
>BNUJ01000191.1 GCA_025997275.1 Deferribacterales bacterium | reverse complement strand
GCACATAGAATGCGCCCTGTGGTTCATAGAATTGAAAGCCTATATCTTTTAGCCCGCCGAGAAACAGCTTGCGTTTATTATCATACATCTCTAATAGCTGCTCATAGTAGCTGTCAGCAAACATTAGCCCCTCAGCAGCTGCACGTTGCAATGGAGCGGCAGCACCAACGGTAACAAAATCGTGCACCTTACGGCAAGCCTCCAGTGCCTCTCCTCCGCCTAGTATATAGCCTAACCGCCAGCCCGTTATAGAATACGTTTTAGAGAGCGAGTTGCAACAGATAGTTCGCTCAAACATATTAGGCAGTGCTGACATATACACGTGTTTGTGAGGCTTATAGACTATGTGGTCATAGACCTCGTCAGTGATAACAAATGCATCATATTTGATAGCTAAGCTAGCGATAAATACCAGTTCATCAGCGGTAAATACCTTACCGCAGGGGTTGTTAGGGTTGCAAATAACAATAGCCTTCACCCCGCCCTGTGCAAATATCGCCTCTAGCTCTGCTCTGTTAAAATCAAACGTAGGCGGGTTCAACGGCATGTAGATAGGCTCTGCACCTGCCAATATCGCATCGGCACCGTAGTTTTCGTAGTGCGGGGAGAATATGACGACCTTGTCGCCCGCCTCGCACAGGGCAAGCATTATAGTAAGCATCGCCTCAGTAGCCCCACAGGTGACGACAAGGTGCTTGTCAGGGTTAATAGCTAGCCCCATAAGACGGCTCTGCTTTTCCGCAAGTGTTCTGCGGAAAAGTTCAGAGCCGTAGGTTATCTCATACTGGTGTGGTCCTGCTACCGCTACCTCTGCCAGCTTATCGGTAATAGCCCTAGGCGGAGCAAAGTCTGGATAACCCTGCGATAGGTTTATAGCACCGCAACTATCGGCTACAAGCGTCATATCCCTAATAGCAGAGCCAGCAAAGCTAGCTATGCAGCTAGAAACAGCAGGCATATATGAAACTATTTCCCCTCAATTTTGGCATAGTCCTCAACGTAGAAAACCTTTAGTTCCTCTACCTTGCCACTCTTGATAGGCTCATCAAGCGTCTTGTTGATAAACTCTGCCAGTTCAGTATTGCCTTTCTTAGTGACCATAGCAGGTTTCATGGTATCAACAAGGAAACCATCAAGTATCTTTAACTTGCCCTTATAGTTGTTGAGAACCATTAAAACCACGTCTTTGTTCATCAGGAATGCATCAGCCTTGCCAGTGCCTAGTGCAGCACCAGCAACGACGGCGTCCTTAAAGCGCATAACCTCACCGCCTTTACCTATCAGATTATCGGTGGTGTATATGTCAGCCGTAGTAGCCTCTTGAACAGCTATCTTTTTATTAGCAAGTTCTTTCACGTCTTTTATCGTTGAGTTCACGGGGATAGCCACAACGAGTGGGTTATCGCTATATGTAT
>BNUJ01000190.1 GCA_025997275.1 Deferribacterales bacterium | reverse complement strand
CGCTTGCTTTTAATACTTTTCTGTTATGTCCTTTATTAACATTCAACACTCTCGCTTCTAACTCTAAAAAGTTATGTGTATCCTTTCTTGTTTCGTCTTTTGCAAACATCTCAGATAGCTTTATATAGTAATCATCTGCTTTTAGTGGAGCAACACCATTATATAACACTATAAACTCTGGACGGGGTATTGTCAACCTGTTTCTCTTATATACCGCATCGTTGTCAACCATGCCCTCATATAAACGAGCTATATATTCTAAAAAACGCAACGGCATATTATCGTTGATAGTTGACTGATGTTCCATTAAAACAACTAGCTTATCTGCTATAGTAAATGATATATCGTTTCGTCTGCCCATAAACAGAACATTCTCTAGGGTGTTTATTATAATGCCATCTGACAACGTATAGGTAACATCGTCAATGGCATTATATAGCTCAATGAGCTTCTCTTTATCAGAGAATAGCTTTGTAAATACGCTATCCTTATACTCTCTGTTGGTATCAGTATCTGACATAGACCGACAATATAATAAAAATAGAAATTAGTCAAGTCTGTTCTTATTCCTCCACCCACTCGCCAAGTTCTCTGTTTGAGAGCATGTACTTCCCTGTGGATTTACGTTTATCTATAGCACAATATCTGCAATGCGGGTATGGTCTTGCAACAAAATCATATATTTCCTGAACGCTACTTATTTTGTATATATCCAAACGGTCGTCTTCGCAAAGCTCCACATCTATGCCAAAATGTTTTGCGACAGTCATAGTTCCGTGTATATCCCCACAGTATATCTTACCCTCTTTCAAGTCCATATTATATATGCTTGTAGGGCAATTTATAAAGTTGTTGAGTATGTTGCCACTCCCAGAGAAATCACGCGTTAGTCGCCAGCTAGTTTTATTTAGTTCATCGCCCATACTGCCATATATAATCTTTGTTCCGTGCTCAGCTGCCGTAGCGTCAACTGCAGCCCAATCAACAGTTGGATATTTAGTAGCCAATATATCTATGCGGTGTTTTTTTACACTGTTCCAAAATTCATCACCTTGAGATAACAGTGAGACGCCATTAGTCCGTAAGTTAATTCTTGAAACAGGAAATAAGTTTCTCATAATCTCAAAGACTTTTAGTAGTTCTGGATGCAAGGTCGGCTCTCCACCGCTAATATCCAAGCTTTCTATCCATCCGTTTGTGAGTTCACGCATACGTTCTAAATCTTTTGTTATATTTGTGATACTGGTATAAGACTCTTCAGCCACCGGACACCCAGCATTGCAACCCCAACAATTAAGATTACAATGATTTACTATTATTAAATTTAATTGGACTAAGTGAGCACTAGGAACAAAGATTATATATGGCAGTATGGGCGATGAACTAAATAAAACTAGCTGGCGACTAACGCGTGATTTCTCTGG
>BNUJ01000189.1 GCA_025997275.1 Deferribacterales bacterium | reverse complement strand
CTTTGCGGTTGATAAACCGCAAAGAAATAATTGGTGTCTAAAAGAAACATATTTTTATCAATCTTGGCATAGTATGTTTCGCCAACGCTAGCCCACGCGATTTTTTGTTTAGAGAATTCGTCCATATAAGCACAACTTCTCAAATTGTATGGCGTGTCCCCTTGGTCGTCCCTCTTGGCTATTTTATCCCAATATTTGTCTAAATGTGCCTTTACAGCAGGGTATTTTTTGATGTCAACTTTAGGGGTATCCTGAAAGCCGTTATGTGTTGCGAGCAGCCACAGGTCAGCGAAATCGTAGCCGTAGCGTTTGATGTCTCTGCCGCGCAAAATCGGTCGTATAATTTCAACACTATTAGGGTCTTTTGCTATGAGTTCATCCTTTTTCGCTCCGTCTATAATGAAAGCCTCATTGCAGCCAGTTAGAATACCTCTATATATGTTAATATCCCAATCTTTGAGTGGCGTTCCTAGCCGTTCTATCTTATCTTTTATACTTTTTTCTATCGGGTTTAGTATAACCCAAGCGTCTTTTCCAAAACTCATAACTTCGCCATATTGTCTAATATAAACGCTCATATTTGTTATAACTAATGTTAATAAACGTTTAGGAGGCTAGTTATGATTTACGGATATATACGCGTCAGCACTGATAAGCAAAGCACTGAAAATCAGCGGTTTGAGATAGAACGATTTGCTAAGGCAAACGGCATCGTCATCGGCGTATGGATAGAGGAAACTATTAGTGCAAGTAAAGCATTAGACAAACGAAAACTTGGTATGCTCATATCAGCCATTAAAACAGGCGATATTATAATAGCCTCTGAACTTTCAAGGCTAGGCAGAAACCTTTTACAGGTAATGAGCATATTGCACCATTGCCTGAGCAGTGGTGCGGTTGTGTGGACTATAAAAGACAACTACAGGTTGGGGCAGGACATACAATCAAAGGTGCTGGCGTTTGCTTTTGGCTTGGCGGCTGAGATTGAAAGAAATCTAATATCTCAAAGAACAAAGGAGGCATTGGCACGACTCAAGGTAGAGGGAAAAGTGCTTGGACGTCCCAAAGGTAGGAAAAGCACAAAAGTTAAACTATCAGGCAAAGAGGAAACTATAAGAAATATGCTCAGAAGAGGCTTAAGACAATATGTAATAGCAAAAAGGCTGCACGTTCACAGGATAACGCTGAGCAATTTTATTAAAATAAAAGGTATATAATCAGAAAAACACCCACAAGAAACCCTCCCAATATAGGGGGTTATTAAATAATCGTCCCTGAACGTCCCGTAAGCACCCTTTAGGGTTTGTCTCGTTGGTGGTGTCTGTATATAATCATTATGTGCTTGGGGAAGGATACGCTATCTGGTTGAAATAAAGCTATAGCGGTCTGACAATTTGCAACTGATTTAATGACAACACCAATATGCTAGCGTTGGGTTCTGT
>BNUJ01000188.1 GCA_025997275.1 Deferribacterales bacterium | reverse complement strand
GGTGCTGGTTCTGGGCTGGATGAGGCGGGACGGCGGCGTAAGATTGCAACTATAGAACGTGCTATATATGTGAATAAACCTGATAAGAGCGATGCGGTGGACGTATTGGCAAAGGTAGGTGGCTATGAGCTGGCTGGTATGGCGGGGGTAATACTCGCTGCTGTAGCCCATAGTGTGCCTGTGGTGTTAGATGGTTATATATGCAGTGCGGCAGCGGTGGCAGCAGCTATAATCGCTCCTGCATCAAAGGGGTATATGCTTGCAGGACACGAGGGGGAGGAGCGCGGGCATAAGTATCTATTAAAACACTTAGGGTTAATACCTATATTAAGGCTTAATATGCGACTAGGCGAGGGGACGGGTGCTGTGTGTGCCATTCCGATAGTGCGGCTTGCAGCGGCGACTATAAGTGAAATTGCCTTGTTGAGTGATGCGGGCATTGAGTCTATTTAGGTAAAGAATATAATGGTTAACGAGACGTCTATTGAATTTATCATAGGGATGGATGCATCTTTCTATGAGGAGCCGAATGGCAGACTGCTCTGCGTTGACAATGATATGAAGTTTGTGACAGGTGCAATCAGGGCATATAGTGATGGGATACTTCGTTTAGAGGCTTATAGCAAGGGAGGTGCCATTGAGGGTGTGCGGAAAAACTACAGTGTTACGGGCGTTTTAGAGTCTGAAATATCATATAAGAATGGATTTATGGATGGGTACAACAAACAGTATGATATTTATACTGGCAAACTGGTGAAAGAAGCTCCATATAAGGCGGGCATTATAGATGGGTTGCTCAGAACTTATTATGACGATGGTAGCTTGAAAGGGGAGGAGCCTTACGAGAATGGCAGAATCTCTGGTCTTGCCAAATATTATTATGCGACAATAGGTATTTTAGACTGTGAGGCACCATATACGCAAGGCAAGCGTTTTGGTTTAGTGAAAGAATACTACGAGAGCGGGAAGTTAAAGAGTGAAATAACATACAAAGATGATAAACAAGAGGGCATCGGTCGCGAATACTACGAAAACGGCAAACTCATGTTTGAAACATCATATAAGAATGGGTTAAAAGATGGCGTAGAAAGGCTGTTTATGCCTGACGGCACAGACATGCAAACATTATATAAGGCAGGGAAAGCAATACCTGTTAATCATTAGCTCTCCCCTTTCTTGCTCTGTCAACCTGTATTTTAATATTTTAGGTTGACAAGTGTCTATTCATCGTTTATTGTTGGTTTTTTGGGGGTGTGCGATGAATATTTCTTTAGCAGTTGACAAGTCGTTTGGCGGTGAGGGTTTGAGTCGTGGCGAGGCTATTGGTGTGCTTAATCTGCCTGATAGTAACCTGCAGGAGCTAGTAGCGGGTGTTTATAAGATACGGCGACTACACAAGGGGGATGTGGTCAGCGTTCAGATACTGTCAAATGCTAGGAGTGGCGATTGCACC
>BNUJ01000187.1 GCA_025997275.1 Deferribacterales bacterium | reverse complement strand
GAGTGGATACACTCGGTGCGTCGCGAAGGGGTATCCACTCACGGGCAGAGTCAAGGTCTGTCATTATATCAGCCATACACAAGCTCCCCTCTGGTTGCAATCTCACGTTCAAGCGTGGTTGCGGTAAGCCTTAGGTTTTTGCAATACATTAAAGTATCAGTTTTACCCTCCCAAATATGCTTTTCTAAGCATGAACATATTTATTATTAGGAGCTACCCTATATAATAAACTTATCACCTCTGGGCTAGAGGCTCAAATGTCGGCGACATTAGGAGCTAATCCTTTATCTGCTCTGGCATAACATACTCGCTAATATCTCTTTTTGTAAGCACATGCTTTCCGTGATTCAGCGTATTTGCGGAATCGCAGTATCTGCAAAAAGGTATTGGATTGGCAATAAATCTAAATATATCAGACGCCTCGTTAATTTTGTAAATATCCAGCGAATCGCCTTCGCTAACGTTAATATTCTTATCAAAATATTCATTAAAATGAGATATAACTGATGGATATAAGCAAGGATAAAGCCTTCCTTCCTTTAGGATAAGGCATCTTGCCATAGAACACCTTATAAAGCTCCTCAACTCATTTTGCGCACCCGATAAATCTAATGGTCTAAATAATGATTGCCGCTCTATCCCCCCATCTACAAAGTGCAATTTTACTCCGAAAGTTGCAGCACATTCCTCAAGTTTCCTATAATCAATACTCGGATATTTTGTAGGCATAACCACTATGTTATTTTTCTTTATAGATTCCCAAAAATGCTCATCTTGCTTTGGTAGTAATAATCCATTGGTAACGAGCCTAATCTCAGAGTTGGGAAAAAACTTACGTGATACTTCAAAAAATGGAATCACGTTAGGGTGCAATAGCGGTTCACCACCAGCAAGCTGCAAGAAATTTAAACGAGCACCAAGGATGTTGCTGACACGTTCTAAATCTCTCGTCACCGTATCAACATCAGCATACGTAGGCTTTGCCAATGTTGAAAATGCGCTACAACCGCCACAAGCAAAATTGCAATGCTCCGTAATAAGCACATTTATATTGCTTAAACTATAAGGAACTGATAAGCGTGAAACACCATCAAAAAGCGAGTTGACTTCACTATGAATTTGAGAATGCTTGAAATTCATAAAACTAACTAAACGCTGAGTATTCATCTCTATAAGGCGACTATAGCTCAAAAACTTAAATTTTAACCCAAAGAATCTAACAACCTTTACAGCACCTTCATAGCGAACAGAAAAAACCCTGCTTAATAAAGATGGTTCTGTTCTGTTCTGTTCTGTTCTGTTCTGTTCTGTTCTGTTCTGTTCTGTTCTGTTCTGTTCTGTTCTGTTCTGTTCTGTTCTGTTCTGTTCTGTTCTGTTCTGTTCTGTTCTGTCATCTCGATGCCTCTAAAGTATACTTTCGTATATTACAATAAGATCGGGAGAGCGTCGGGTAGGTGAAG
>BNUJ01000186.1 GCA_025997275.1 Deferribacterales bacterium | reverse complement strand
TCTCGCGAATTCAAGGTTGTTTATAGCAGTATAGTTGTTTGCATCTAGCTGATGAAATGATAGGTTCTGTATATGAGCAAATTTTTTCTTTGCTATGTTAATGTTAGTTCCTGACACGTCTACGCCATAAGCGCGTTTTACATGAGGAGCTAACGTTGCAGTTATTTGTCCATAACTACAGCCGATGTCCAATAAAACGTCCTCTTTGCTGAATTGCAGCACCTTTTTAACCTGTTGAGCGGAATATTGCGAAATTTGCTACCACACGCCGTCCATCGGTTTATCAAAATATTGTATCCATTTGTTTGCCATAAACACCACCCTTTAGTGAGACAAATAGAGTATGGTATTATAAGATATTGAAAAAATCAATGCTATTTGCTATTATGAGCAAATTTTTTCTTTGCTATGTTAATGTTAGTTCCTGACACGTCTACGCCATAAGCGCGTTTTACATGAGGAGCTAACGTTGCAGTTATTTGTCCATAACTACAGCCGATGTCCAATAAAACGTCCTCTTTGCTGAATTGCAGCACCTTTTTAACCTGTTGAGCGGAATATTGCGAAATTTGCTGCCACACGCCGTCCATCGGTTTATCAAAATATTGTACCCATTTGTTTGCCATAAACACCACCCTTTAGTGAGACAAATAGAGTATGGTATTATAAGATATTGAAAAAATCAATGCTATTTGCTATTATGTGCTCATGTTAAAATCAGAACTTGTTTCTCTAGTCGCGGAGTGTTGTGCGGGGCTTACCAAAACGCAGGTTAAATATCTGGTGGACGACACGTTTGACTATATCTGCGAGGCATTAGCCACTGGTAGCAAGGTGGAACTTCGTGGTTTCGGCACATTCTACGTGCGGACTAACCCCCCACGCATAGCGCGCAACCCTAAAACAGGTGCTAGCGTTAGCTTAGGTGCAGTCAGCGTTCCGTCATTCAAGGCGGGCAAAGATATAAGAGCTAAATTGTCAGACGATTAGTCTAGGTCATTATCGCTACCAGACGGAGTAATCAACCCTGCGGAGAACAGAAGATACGCCCTGATGAACTCGTTAAGCCCGCCATTCATAACGGCATCAACATTACCCGTTTCATACCTAGTTCTCAAATCTTTTACCATCTTATAAGGTTGCATAACATAAGAACGTATTTGACTGCCCCAAGCGATGTCAGACTTTGATGCTTCCACCCTTGCCTTTTCCTCGTTGCGGATATTCATTTCGCGCTCATAGAGACGCGCCTTTAATATTTTTAAGGCGGATGCTTTATTTTTATGCTGGCTACGTTCAGACTGAGAGACTGCTATAATGCCTGTAGGAATGTGTGTTATGCGGACTGCGGAATCGGTTTTGTTGATGTGCTGCCCACCCGCCCCGCCAGAGCGATATGTGTCTACGCGCAAATCAGCCTCGTTCACAGAAATTTCAAGGTCGTCATCTATTTCAGGTAGCACGAACACTGAT
>BNUJ01000185.1 GCA_025997275.1 Deferribacterales bacterium | reverse complement strand
CACTTCTGCCTGAATGAACATCAGTTATAGATACATCCATCCTGTTGTTGCTCGCTTCTTGTATAGTCCGTAAGCCTAATGCGTTAAGAACACCCTCATCACCTGAGAAGTGCAGTTCGGAAGATTCCCCTGTTAATCCCGTTTGGATAGTAAGTGTTGCTTCACTATCAAGTATTCCACTAAGTGATGTTGATGATGTAGTCTTATCAGGGGTTATCTTAACAAGGTCTTCTATCTTTAACCCATTAGCCATATCTAAACCAGCTTTGCTACCTATGGCATTAGCTAGTTTATCTATTAGGTCTTGAATGGTATCTTCCCCTTCAAGGGTAACCTCTGCCTGCTTGCCATTGCCATATATCGTTATAGTCTGCGTATTATCAAGCAACATTCGCCCGTCCCCATTAGTGAACACCAGCCTGCCACCAGCAGTAGCATCTTTCAGCTTGACCTCTGCGGGTGTTGACACTGCCCAGCCCCAAGTGCCGCCTATCTTATCCTCTGGCACGTTCCAGTCCCTATCCCAGCTAATCTTTATCTCCTTAAACTCCCCGTTCTCTATAGTCATAGCTGTGAACTCAACGTGAGGCTGATTAACATCCCAGAATACCTGCGGGATAACATTGCTACCAACAGTATTCGTTCCATTAGGCACGTCAATCTCTATGCGAACATTTTTGATACCATCCATATTCGCAGGATTGATATTCCAGCTGGTAGCGGGATCAACCCAATTGTGACTTACTACCTCAACGTCAGGGCTATTCGATTGATAGTAGGATAAGGCTTTATCACCGACGGTCATGGCATCCGCGCTAATTTTTGTAATATGCAACTCAATGTTATTATAAACTCCCGGTGACGTTTGTTCTTGAATGTATGCCTTGTAGTTTCCCGAGTTTTGCCCTATAAATGCGGGAAAATGCCTTGTTCCATCAACAGGATCCATATAGTATGCTCTCATCCAACCAGTTGCTGTTTGATAAGCCCTTGTGCCGTCTGAAAGGTTAATAAAGTTTAGCAATGCTCCAGTAGAGAAAGGTCCGCTTTGGGTTTGTGTATGCACCCCATCAGTAGCATCTGCTAAAGATACACATTCGAAAGCGACATAATAACCTGAAAAATTTTGGGTTGGATACTCATATGGCTGAATATCGCGTCCAGCTACCACCTGAAGTCCATCCTCAAATATATTTTGTATTCCGCCGCTATGAAGCTCAAGAATAGCGTAAGAATGACTTAATGCGTTCGTTTGGAGTCCACCGGGTGTATTTATTTGCCAAACTGTTCCAAACCGACTCGACTCTATATGTACTGTATCATCGCTTACGGTGAACTTCACTGCTTCGTTATCCAGCCCCTCTACTACGACATTCGTTATCCCACTAGGGTAGCTGAGACGTTTAGTATAGTCCATGAGTTGTGCTGTCTGATAGACTGCATTTTCCCCTGCCTTAGTGCTAAATGTTAGCTTG
>BNUJ01000184.1 GCA_025997275.1 Deferribacterales bacterium | reverse complement strand
TTCCATAGACTTAATACTTTGTCTGTAACCATCATAATAGAAACAACCAGTAGATATAAGAATAAGCGTAAAAATCAATATTTTCTTTACTTTATTAGCCATTCCAGTTCATCCTCCTGAAACATTACCCGCACACTAAACTCAGGCAATTTGATATTATTCAGAGAAATGTCTGCTATCTTGAACTGGATAGCTTTCCTTAAATCAGCACACGACACAGGAAGATAATATTTCATTATTATTTTATCGTCCAACCGCTCTGCGGAGACTAACTTGGCAGGTATTTTGCCACCTACAGGCAATAATACTATATATGCACTATCAGTGTTTATCTTATATCTATTAGACGCTTCAACTATTAAAACTTTGTTGTCATAATTGTCGCATTTACCCATATCCTCAAGATGGTACACATACTTCCCCTCTCTGTAAGGCACTTTTTCATAAAATTTCTGATATACGCTTATATTTTCAAATGTGTCATCTGTGTCATCATAAATTATACGTAAATAATTTATGTGTTCCACTCTACCGCCACATCCACCAAATAAAAAAAGTGAAAGCATAAGTATCAGACAACGTATATAAGAACTCATAAATTTAGTCTCCTGTTAATGTCCAGAAAGAATAGCCGCTACCCCTAAAATAAGGACATTCACTATAAAATAAGACGAGGCACGTGAAGCCAAATCACTACCTTTAGTCTCTAGTTCACACGTGTTTATAGCGATAGATTTGCTATCAACATTAGTGCCTCGCCTATTATATAGCCCCTCCAGTAAAAATATTGGCTGTTGTTTCTGTTCTCGCTTAGTAACGCATTTATTTGCGTCTTTCAAATATGCCTTATACCAGTCGGAAAGCGTTACGTCATACTCTATAAACAGTCTGCCGTCAGAAGTAGCATTCAGCACCTCTTTAAGGTCAAGCCTACCTTCTATATCCCTAATATCTATTGGATATGACTTGCTAAGCGACATTGTCCCTACGTTTGTGCTAACGCCAGCAACATCAAAATAATATTTTTTCTTTAATCTCGGCTTATATGTATATGGACTAAAAGATACTACAATCCATACCTTGCCACTCGTTAGTGCCTTTTCAGTTATGCCATAAAGCATTACATTAACTACTAAATCTTCATCGTATAAAAACCTAATGTAATCTTTACCAACAATGATATCATTCCATAAGCCTACTATTTTTTGCGATGGTTGCTTATAGGCAACATCGTATGATGCACAAGCACTTACCATAGCGACAACTATCAGCAGAACGATAACCCTTTTCGTTGTCGCCATCCTTTTTTAAGTTGTTTCATTGTCACGACAAATGGCTGTGTCTTAGAGTTATCTTTATACACATCTGCTATGATAAAATGTGCATCAACCAAATCATCTAGCATAACGGGAAGGTAATATTCAAATACTTGTTTTCCGTTCACACGCTTTACAGAGAGTAATTTTGCAGGTATTTTGCTACCC
>BNUJ01000183.1 GCA_025997275.1 Deferribacterales bacterium | reverse complement strand
CGAAGTATTCCTCTGCTTTTGCAATAATTACTTCTTGCAGGTTCTTTATATCATTTAACAGCTCTAGTATGAACGCTCTCATTTGCAGTTTTGAGTCAAGTGCAGTTTGGTCGTTCCTGCTGCGCGCCGTGTGGAGCTTGCCACCAGTGCTACCGATAATCTCTGTAAGGCGAGCTTCAACTGCCATGTGAATGTCTTCGTCTGCTGATGTAAATATTAGCTTGCCAGTAGCAATTTCATCTCCAACCTGCTTTAGTCCAGCTATTATTTGAGCCGACTCGTCTTGTGTCAATATGCCTGTGCGAGCGAGCATGCCAGCATGTGCAATGCTCCCTTGAATATCAAACGGTGCAAGCCGCCCCTCTATCAAGATTGTAGCGTTATAGTCCTCTAATAGTTTATTAGTCGTCAACTCAAAGCGACCAGCCCACATTTTACTCATATATAACCTCTCATTATCTTTATCTCTGAAATTTTCTGTTTATATCAGAACGCTTTATAATCCAAACAATAGGTCTGCCATGCGGACAGGTATGATAATTAGGCGTAGCAAATAGCGCACTGACAAGCTCCCGTTGTGTCTCTTCGTTCAATTTATCGCCTGCTTTTATGGCATTGCGACAAGACATAGTTACGGTGACATAGTCATCAATGGATAGTTTCTTGTTATAGACACCCTGCTGCAACAGTTCTGCAAGCTCGTATAATGTATCTTTTTTGAGTCTATCTATCGGCACACGTGTTATTTTTAGTTGATTATTACCGAATGGTTCATATCCATAGCCTGCTTTAGAAATCTCACTAGATAATTCACTCCAGATTTCAGCCTCTTCACTAGATAGTCTCAAGAGGACAGGTTCAAAAAGGGAAACTGACGCAATATTTTCGGCTCGCTTCGCAACATACTGTTCATATAGTATGCGTTCATGCGCTACGTGCTGGTCAATAACAATTAAATCACCCTCCGCTGACTGACAGAGTATATAAGTATTATCAAACTGACCTACTATAGAATAATCCGCTTCATAGCCACTAAATGGTAGCGGGAACTGTGAGCTTTCAGAAGGCAAATCACTACCTAATAGCTGCATAATGCTACTCGCTGAATGCTGGCGATATTCTTGTGCCTCGTATCCAGACTGTTTATGTTGGCTAGATTTATAATCAGGTTTATAATTACGTTCGTAATTTTGCTTATGAATCTCCCCTGCAGAAGCTGATTGGAAACTAGGCACAGGAGAACTGGACGTATTAGAAAACTTATTCAGTGCAAGCTGCATAGCCTCCGCCAGATATTTGAATAACGCAGATGTCCTATCGTTGGCAAAACGCACCTCTGACTTAGTCGGGTGGATATTAACGTCCACTATAGAGGCAGGCGTCTTGATGTGAACAACTGCCGCAGGATAAGCACCAACAGGCATTAACCTATGGTAAGCCTGAATTATCGCCTGAACAAGTCCAATATCCTTAATTACTCTGCCATTTACC
>BNUJ01000182.1 GCA_025997275.1 Deferribacterales bacterium | reverse complement strand
AAGGCTAATCTGACTAGCTGAAACTATGTTTATTGCGCCTATAGCTCAGTTGGATAGAGCAACAGACTTCTAATCTGTGGGTCGCAGGTTCAACTCCTGCAAACCTTAACTCTGATGCTCCCCCTGTTAGCGCAGTCTGTAAAAATATAGTGCCGGCAATTGCCCCCCCCCCCCCCCCCCGCTGGTGGTGGTGGTGGCTGTATTAGGCTCAACAATCTTAACGAGATTATTAACAGATATATCCCCTGCCATACCTAACAAACCTATCGCATCGGCTAGCTTCTTGACTAAATCAGCAACAGTATCTTCCCCCTCTATGTATACGTCAACATTCTTATTATTCCCATATATGCTTAACGTCTGCGTATTGTCTAATAGCTTTTTGCCATCATCGTTACTAAATACATATCTGCCACCAACAATAGAATCTTTTAGCTTAACCTCTGCTGGTGTCGGCATTGTCCATCTCCATTCGCCGCCGGTCAGTTCATCATCGGGCACGTTCAAGTCCCTATCCCAGCTAATCTTTATCTCCTTGAACTCCCCGTTCTCTATAGTCATAGCTGTGAACTCAACGTGAGGGTCTCTTATATCCCAAAAAACCTTAGGAGATAAATTAGAACCCACTATATTAGTCCCATTAGGCACATCTATATTCAGTGAAACAGTCTTTATATACGTCATATTCGCAGAGTTAATAATCCAGTTGTTGGCTGGACTTGTCCACGCACTAATGCCCGGTTTTACCTCAACATCGGGGCTATTCGCTTGGTAGTAAAACAATGCCTTGTCGCCAACAGCCATGCTATTAACAGCACTTGCAGAGATGAAATACTGAATACTGTTATAATGGCCATTAGTATTTGGCGTATATATGCTTGCCCTGTAATTCATAATTCCGCCCCAATTGATGAGTGTTCCAAAAACAACTGGATAATGCTTTGTTCCGTCGGCAGGGTCCACGTAAAATGAGCGGAGATAGCTACTAGAACTGCCACCGCCTTGAAGCTGCCATGCTCTTGTGCCATCAGCAAGGTTTATAAAGGTGGTATTGCCCATGCCAGATTGTGTATGTGTTGTTCCGTCTACGGCGTCAGCCCCAGAAACTATCTCATATCCCATATAAAAGCCTGAGAAGTTATCATACGGATAGCTGTAGCCGTCAACCAGATACGTAGTGGGAACACCATCGTTGGTCACAGTACCTGTGAATACAGTAGTAACCCCATGTAATTGCTCTAATATCACTTGGCTGTAGTCAGCAATATTGTTTGTCTGTAGCCCACCAGTCGTCGGCACTGCCCAGTTGTTACTGGCAACTTGCGATGGCTCTATATGCACCGTATCATCGTTCACGGTGAAGTGGACTTGTGTGACGTCGTCTAGTCCCTCTACCTGTATGTTAGTCAGACCTTTCGGATATACCAACGACTTCGTATAGTCCATGAGTTGTGCTGTCTGATAGACTGCATTTTCCCCTGCCTTAGTGCTAA
>BNUJ01000181.1 GCA_025997275.1 Deferribacterales bacterium | reverse complement strand
GCACGGCACGGAGCATAAAGTCAAATGCGGCAAGACTGTCATCCACAACGCCCTTTATATCGGGAGCACCTTGCGATATGCCATAGCCTCTGTAGTCAAAGGTGAACAGCCTATAGCCCGCTTTTACTAGCCATAACATTGCAGGGGTTTGGCTACTCACGTTGCCACCGTTGCCGTGCAGGTAAAGTATATAGCCCTTAGGTTTCTCTTTTGGGGAGAAGAACCAGCCGTGTAGCGTGGTAGAATTATCTTTGCTGATAAAAGCTGTGTCTACTGGAGCAGACATTATTAGTGCGGGGTAGTAATAGAGCGTTTTATCAGGATAGAAAAACAAACTTTCACAGCCCGTAAGTGCTACGAATAGTGTTGCGGTGAACAATAATGCTAGGATGTGCCGCATTTTATATCAAAAAATATCCTATCAGCTATGTTGCGACTGGTTAGGACGCAGTCTGACATGCTTACCCCGCCGAATGAATTTCCACCGATGTATAGCCCCGCAAGTGCTCCTGCGATATTATTAACGGCAGTTTTTGTAGTATTATGCCATATATCATATTGTGGCAGAGCGTATTCTGTCCTAAACGAGCTGATAAACTCAGGCTGTCCACTCACGCCGAGTGCAGGCTTAACTTGTTCATAAATAGTGGACTGCAGCTCTTCATCACTGAGACTGAATGCTTGCCTATTCCTAGTGCCTACGGCAATTACAGTGACCAGTGCTTTGCCCTCAGGTGCTCTGCCCGCAAAGAGTGCAGAGTTAAAGAGTGTCCCTAGCACAATCCGCCCATCTTTTGGTGCTGCTAGATAACCGAATGCATCCAGCGGATGTGCAAGCTGCAACTCATCAAAACCCATGCCACACACAAACACTGGCGCAAAGGCAATCTTGCTAAGCTGCTGAGACATCTCTTTTGATAGCTCACTCGTTATAGCAGCCATATCATTAGCATTACAACAGATAGCGAGCATATCAAAGTTTTGCTTGCCGTCAGGTGTGGTTACGGTGTAGCCGCCAGATTTTACCGATGAGATAGTCTCTATAGGCGTTTTATAACGAAGTGAAACCCCGCTACACTTATCGGCAAGTGCGCTGACAAGCCCGTTCATACCACGTTTGCTAGATATCAGCTCGTAGTGTTTGTGCGTTTGAGCTCGCGTGCATCCATCAGAACTGCTAATTGCTGAAAACATCTTAGCGAGCATACCGCGCACAAGACTGCCATACTGCTTTTCTAGCTCATATAGATGCGGGAATGCCGCTCTAATGCTAAGTTCGTGAGCATTACCTGCATAGATACCGCCTACTAGTGTTGATATAAGGTTCTGTGCTGCGTACTTGCCAAGCCTACGTTCAGCAAACTGAAACACCGATTCCTCGTTGCCCTCATCATTTGTTTTGTTGGCAAGAATAAAGGGTTCTAATAACATCCTCAACTTGCCACTAAAGGGCAGGAGCGGGGTAGTGATGGCTGATAACAATCCTTGCGGGGC
>BNUJ01000180.1 GCA_025997275.1 Deferribacterales bacterium | reverse complement strand
ACACCCGTCCAAGTCAGCAGTCTCAAGAGGGTGGTATCGTTGAAAAGGCTATGCCTGTGGACATATCAAACGTGATGTATCTATGCTCTAAGTGCGACAAGGGTGTGCGTTTAGGCGTTAAGATACTTGAGAGTGGCAAGAAAGCACGCTTTTGCAAGTCCTGCGGCGAAGTAATAGACAAGGACTAAGGAGATATATGCTATGACAGTCCTGCAAGAGAAGTTCCAAAAAAAGGTTGTGCCGAGCTTGATGAAGAAGTTCGGCTATAAGAATGTCATGCAAGTGCCGCGTGTTGAAAAGGTGGTGCTGAACATGGGTGTTGGCGAAGCGGTTTCTAACTCTAAGATTATAGAGTTTGCCCTTTCTGATATGACGAAGATTTCTGGGCAGAAACCTGTCGTTACCCGTGCTAAGAAATCTATAGCAGGTTTCAAATTGCGTGAGGGGATGGCGATTGGTTGCAAGGTTACGCTCCGCAAGGACGTGATGTATGAGTTTATGCAGAGGCTGTTTGACATAGCACTTGCTCGGGTGCGCGTCTTTCGTGGCACCAACCCGAACTCGTTTGACGGCAGGGGCAACTATGCGTTGGGCATAAAAGAACAGATAGTATTCCCTGAAATAGATTACGACAAGATAGATAAGGTGCGCGGGCTGGATGTTATATTCACCACCAGTGCTAAGACCGATGAAGAGGGCAGAGAGTTGTTACGTGCACTCGGTATGCCGTTTGCAGAAGGAAAGGAGGGCTAGAGTGGCAACTACAGCTAAGTATAACAGTGCATTTAAGAAGAAGAAATTCAAAGTGCGTGTTAAGAACCGTTGTCCGCTGTGCGGCAGACCGAGGGCGTATATTAGACGCTTCAATATGTGCCGTATGTGTTTCAGGAAACTGGCACTTGCAGGTGAGATACCTGGTGTGCGTAAGTCTAGCTGGTGAGATGGAGGCAAGGGGATAAATTATGAATTCAACTGATAATATAGCAGATATGTTGACACGGATACGCAATGCTTTGATGGTAAAGCATACTGATGTTTCAATACCTTATTCCGCCATGAAAGAGAAACTGGCTAAAATTCTTAACGATGAGGGCTATGTTAGGAGCTTTAGGGTTGCTAATGAAGGCGTTCACAAGGAGATTGTGGTTGTGCTTAAATACACTGAAGCTGGCGATTCTGTAATTCGCGGTCTGAAACGCATTTCAAAGCCGGGCAGACGTGTATATGTAAATAATAAAAATTTATCCACAGTTCTAGGCGGACTTGGTAAAACCAGTTGTCACACCTACTACCATATTATTGACTAACGTGCGCGTCAATCCATGCAGACTAACAGCTTTTAAGCTATCATCCGGACGATTCACCGCAACTACGCTACCATCAACTTTTATATTCATAATAGGGTTGAGCGTCCTAGTGAGCTTACCTTTCGGTCCCTCAACTGTTACCACACCATTAACTTCGCTGATTTTTACGCCAGCGGGAAGCGTTATAGGT
>BNUJ01000179.1 GCA_025997275.1 Deferribacterales bacterium | reverse complement strand
TGTGATCGATGATCTTGTGTCGCGAGGACGTCTAAGACGACTGGATGGGTGAGACGTGCGTGCGGGTGGTCACACGCTGAGGAGAGCTGCGGACGTAGCAGGTAGGGGGAAGCGAGTTGGAGGGGGAAGGGGGGAGGGAGAGGGCGGGGGGGAGGGGAGGGGGGGAGGGAAGGGGGCAAACGAATTTAACCCCTGCACTGTAGCTACTGGGGGCATCGTCCGTGCGAACAGCGTCCCCTTGATAGTCATATACAACTGACACGCAATCTGTCTTGTCTGATAAGCCTAACGGAACAAATTCGTAAAGGGTTTCAGGCACGTTATTTTGTTTCATAACCTCTGCATATTGTGGTGCAATCTGTGCTGATAGGGACGTAAATGTTGGTTTTATCAAAACCGATGTTGAGGGGTTTGGGCTACCCGCTCTGCGCGGTATGACTAAAACCATACAGCGATTCCGCCCTGTGCTGTCGCTGGCTATCTATCACAACATTGAGGAGTTCTTTGGGACTAAACCGCTATTGGAGGAAATTGTTAAAGGTATGGACTATACATTCAAGCTCCAAAAACATGGTGCTTTCGCATTCAACATCAACGAAACGGCGTTGTTTGCATATCCGCGAGAATTAGGAGGTTAATAGTAATATGAATAACACATTGACAAATATTTTTTGTGCGTTGCTCCCTAACAAGCAGGCTAGACGGGCTATAAGAAAATATATGAAAGATACAGCTTTTCCAGAAGAGCTTGAGTCTTTCTGCGGTGTATATGGAGATTTTAAGGATTTTTTCCTTAAAGCAAATGACGTGCCTCAAAAGATAGAGCGACTAAAAAGCGGACTTGATGATAAGTCAAAAGAACTGGTAGACGTTCTAGTCTATAGGTTGCTATATCTACCTAATTTACAGGAATCTAACGACTTCAGGGTGAAGCGAGCGCGCTACTTTGCGCAGATGACGGAATGCGAAAAACGCACCTTTAACGGCTATCAAGGGGAGAAACACACTTATAAACAGGATTTTATAGTCCCTTATAGTCCACTATGTGAAATATTTTATGATAGACATGGTTTAAGGCATGCATCAGAGGGGATAAAAAACTACATTGCAGGCAAAGATTTCGTTGACGGTGGCACATTCTGCGGAGAAAGCCTGCTGATATTCAATAAATTCTATAAATCAAGGAAAGTATATGCTTTTGAGCTATCAGAGCAGGTTGCCCCGCTATTCGCTGATACTATGGCTAAAAATAATGTTCCAAGCGATAGATACGAATTTGTTCCGTTTGGTTTGTCCGATAAAGCGGGTAGCGTTTCAGTCAGCTATGATTCTTTGGGACAGGCTTACGATGGCTCATCTGCCACCACACTGCGCCCTGTGCTTGCTCTTGACTCATTCCTTAGCGAGAGAGACGGGGGGGGGGGGGGGGGGGGGGGCAAAATTGGGTTTAAAAAAACCCATTTAGAGGGGTTTGGGAGGAAAAGGCAACCGTTCGAACCCACGTCACCC
>BNUJ01000178.1 GCA_025997275.1 Deferribacterales bacterium | reverse complement strand
CTGGTTGGAGGGGTTTGTTTATGCGTGGGTCTAGGCTATTAATATTGCTAATGGTTATAATATCTATTAGCGTGGATGTAGCACAAGCGGCTCAGGAAGCATATATGCATTATGGAGAGGCTACTGTGGATTTATTTTCAATTAAACATTCCGATGAACGTGGCTCTAGTCAACAATCTACAACTATGGGAGCATCATTTCAGTTTGGAATACCCTTTATTTCATTTGGTATGGATTTCGTTTCCGATGGTATGTCAAGTTTTTTTGCTCCTATGTATATATGCAAGTTGCCATTTGAACTTAAACGTGACCATTACCTAAATGTTTATGGGGGTATCGGGTGGGCTGTGGGATACGGTATACTCAAAGATAAAGGAGACGATGTAAAATACCTGTCTGCTCAAAGCAGGGTGCTAGAATGTGGTATAACATTGTGCATTCGTAAGTTTGCAATTGGTTTCAAGTTGAGAACGTTGGATACCTTTAATGAAACTATGTATGGTATATCTATTGGAACAGCAATTTCAGGGGAAATTCTGTAGGGCTAATGAAAAGGAGGGAGATATGTTTAAATTTAAACTTAAATTTGGGTTGCTAGACGTGATGGTTATATTGTTTACGTCTAGACTATTTGTTGTGAACTTTGATAGAATAGAGCGCATGGAGGAGTTGGCTTGGTTTGTGGTGTGGATTATTGTTTGCCTAGTAAAGCTTGTTGTCTATTTAGGCAATAAACGAAGAAATCGCGACCATATACCTAACTCTGAGTGGGGGCTACTAGATGGGTTAACTCTGCTACTTACGCTTAGATTCTTGTTTATAAATGTTAATGGAATAGGCATCAGCCGAACTGAATCTATATGGTTTGTGGCGTGGTTTGTTGTTTGCCTAATAGAGTATATGCTCTATCTAAAGGACAAACAAGAAAAATAGTTCCAAGTATAAAAATAATGAGGTAATATGACGAAACAGGCGGCAATTACATCGTTTGGGACTGGCTTTTATGGCAGTGCTGGGCTACAATACAACTCAGAGACAAGCAGAGGAAACTAAAAATGGATGGTATATTACCAGTAGACTTATTAGATATATTACCAGTAGACTTATTTGATAAAGGCATTGATTTGTCGCCAATAGGATATGAGGGTAGGGGATTTTACGCTAAAGATTTGGTGTGTGTTGCTGATATTCTCATTGAGCATAATATGGTTGTTGTTGGTGGTGAAGCGCATCATTTTGAGGGCGACAGATTAGTAATGAGCAACCATATGGATGAATTTTGGGATTTTCAATGGGACCATAATGCAGTATATGAAGAATATGTTGCTCGCTCTGTAAAGTATATGCTTGAATATGTAGAAAAGACTAAACACAAAAAAAATTATATCTATGCTGCTATAGTAGCTGATAGGGCAAGATTTTATATAGCATCAAACTATGCCGCAGTTATAAATAGATGGTCTAACCGGGAATGGGTAGGGCAAGATTTTATATAATATCAAACTATGCC
>BNUJ01000177.1 GCA_025997275.1 Deferribacterales bacterium | reverse complement strand
GGTGGGATATAGCGGTATGAAAATCAGCTTTTAGGTTGTCAGTCAGAAAATCTTTATAATAAATTCCCTGTTTTGTCCAAATCGCATTAAAACCAGGCTCATACATATCACGTGTGGGGTATAGTGCGCCATCCTTTATCTTGTTGCCGACAAATTGTTCTGAAAAGCGTGTAGTATCGCCTTTAGGGTGGTTTTCTTGGTATTTGCTCCACAGGAAACTACCGATAAAGCCTTTTGTTCCGCTTTCTTTTATCTGTGCCTTTAATTCCTCCGTTGCCTTTTTGAGTTTCCCGCCAGAGTCGCCCTTTGTCTCCTTGCGGTTGCTCTTAAAGCCACGTCTAATAGCCAAATGAAATAGAACACGTCCAAGCTCTTGCAGTGTTAGCTTTTCAGATAAAGCCTTGTCCCGTAATTCATAGGGGTTCTTGCGTTCATCCTTATCAGAGAACTGCATGTTATTAGCCCGCAATAGTGCTAACGTCTTTTCTTTGCGCAATAATATTCTGTCGTGACGCTTTCTAGCAGAGCGCGCATTCCGTCTTGCTACGCATAGTGGTTCATGCGACTTTGCGTCACGCCCGTCTGGGAATATGCGTACCCCCATATCTATAAAATCTGATGCCATAACACGCGTGGAAGTTTGTTTAGTAAATGTCTGATGTCCTATGCCCGTAAAGGTGCTAGTCGCAAGCCAAGCGTTATTAGAGACGCTTTGATAGGTGGAGTTCTGGTTATAGTATAAATTATAGAGGTAATCTGGCGAGCTGCTGTCTGATATGTCAGGCGGTGTTGAAGCTACCGTGCCACCAAGCTGCAAGCGACTCACAACCCCTGCATAGTCCCCTTCAGCTTGCTCATATAAATTAGGCAATTCCCCTATAGTCTGCATCCCCGCAGTGGCAGCCCATAGGTCGGGCAATGGGAAAATACTAGTCATAGCGGCAGTTTTTGCCGTCTGCAGGACATTCAACATGTAGTTGCCAGCTGGGGTATTTGACGATACTGAAACACCAGCTACGGTAGGGTTAGATACATCAGATTTCTTCGCTTTGAATGTGCTTTCCAAGCGCAGGGTAAAGACATCACTCTTAAGGCTCGTCAGATTTCCGTTTATATCCTTAAACAATAACTGTTGCAACGTAATCAGATGCGCCTGATTGTTCAATGCTGTGATAGGCTCTTTCGCCGACTGCACTAACTGCTCAATTATGGCATTAGTATCAAGACCCGATACGACACCGCCCGCACGTATAGCACCCATAAATCCCCTCCGTTCATATACGGAACAGCAATAAATGTGCCACATAAAAAGAAACGAAGCGACACGAAGTCGCCCCGTCTAACATTGTGAAATACTTCTTATTGACCACTAGACATTTAATTCCAATAAACTTTTAGCTGTCAAAGCATGCACAAGCATTATAATATACGTAAGTTTTGCTGGTGTCAATACCTTTATTTACAAATATTTATTGCTGTGCTAGCATAGATTATTAAAGCTTATGGATTAGGAGCGTT
>BNUJ01000176.1 GCA_025997275.1 Deferribacterales bacterium | reverse complement strand
TGGCAGGGTTCAGTGCAACACCCGCTTTAATACCGCGCTTGCTAATTTCGCCAAGTGTTCTGTGCAGGTGCAGGCAAGCCTCCGCATGGACGGTGATTATATCGGCACCCGCATCAGCAAAGTTTGCTATGTATTTATCAGGTTCGGCAGGTACCGGGTGTGTGGGATATGTGGACTTTTTTATCATTTGGATATATTATTTCATTCGGCAGTCTAGTTTCTTTCACGTTGTTTTTATGGGCGGCGCAGCGTGTTGGTGGGCAGCGGGCGGGGATATTATCGTGTGCAGAGCCGCTGGCAGCGGCAGTGTTTTCGGTATTGTTTCTGAATATGCACTTCACTGCAATGGACTGGTTCGGCACTGCGTTGATAGTGTCAGCTGTAGTTGAACAATCAAGGCGATAAAGACTGCTTGCTATATGTTTGACAAATTTTATGTATGCGTATATAATGCGTAGCATTATTGTAAAAGGATGTGTAATAAATGGCTGACAACGTAAGCAATGAGAATACAGGCACTATCGTTCCTGTAACCCTAGAAGACACATTAAAAACCAGCTATCTTGACTATGCTATGAGCGTTATTGTTGGGCGCGCTCTGCCAGACGTGCGAGACGGATTGAAACCTGTTCACAGGCGGGCTTTATTTGTAATGCATGAGCAAGGGCTTGATTACAATAAACCGACTCGCAAATCCGCTCGCATAGTCGGCGATGTTATCGGTAAATATCATCCACACGGCGATGTGGCTGTTTATGATACGCTTGTGCGTATGGCGCAGACGTTCTCACTGAGATATACATTGGTTGATGGACAGGGCAACTTCGGCTCTGTAGATGGAGATGCTCCAGCTGCGATGCGTTATACCGAAGTGCGCATGCGTCGTATCACGAGCGAGTTGTTGGCAGACCTTAATGAAGACACCGTTGACTTCGCCCCCAACTACGATGGCACATTAGAAGAACCTGTCGTATTTCCTACGAAGATTCCAAACTTATTGATAAATGGCTCCAGTGGGATTGCGGTTGGTATGGCAACTAATGTTCCTCCACACAATCTCACGGAGATAATGAAAGCGATTATATATAAGATAGATAATCCCAATGCGCCTGAAGAGGCTATATTCAAAATCGTTCAAGGACCAGACTTCCCCACTAAGGGGCTTATACTGGGCAGGGATGAGATTATAAAGGCGTTTAAGACTGGCAGAGGCTCTATACATATGCGTTCACGCGTAGAAGTGGAGCAGATGAAGGGGGATAGAGAGCAGATTATCGTGACGGAGCTGCCCTATCAAGTGAATAAAGCTGAGTTGATTATAAAAATTGCAGCACTTGTGCGTGATAAGATTATTACTGGTATATCTGATTTGCGCGATGAGTCTGATGAAAATATTCGTGTAGTTATAGAGCTGAAGCGTGGCGAAATTGCTGATGTGGTGCTGAACCAACTATATAAACATACCCCGATGGATACATCATTCGGTGTCAATATGGTGGTGCTGATAGACGGCAGACCTAATTTCACT
>BNUJ01000175.1 GCA_025997275.1 Deferribacterales bacterium | reverse complement strand
AAAACGTTTTATTCCAACTGCCCGCACCTGAACGACAAGCATAACAGCCCCTATAAACGCTATGTAATAAAAGCCCTCTGCAAATAAAAATCTGTTTATATGACCAATATATGCCGTAATAACTCGTTTTACGGCAATAAAGGATGGATGAACAGCGTTAGCTCCAGCGGTATGCATGATAGCTGGATTTACGAGCAGATATAACACCCCTGCTATTGCTAGAGTAACTACACACCAACCGATGTCAACAAACCTCCGTTTGGCTAACAGATAAAGGAATACTGGAATGGCAATCATAGCAAACCATACACTAAAAAAATAATGTGTCCATAAGCCAAAAAAGAACGTTATGCCAAGTGTTACATAGCAACATTTGCTACGTAAGCCCCCCCCCCCCGTCTAACGCAGAGGTGGTGCAAGTATTCTTGACTATACACATAGCTACATACACAAGCAATATGTAAAAGAAAGTGGACATAGCATAAACTCTAGTATAAGTTTCAATTCCAATAGCGGCACCGCTGAAACCCCATAAAAGGAGCGGTAGCAATGCCAGCCTGTCTGGTAGCAGTAGCCGAGAGATGAAAAACAACACTAGGCACGTGCCTACAAAATAGAGCATATTCACAGCCACGCCAAGCCAAATGCTATACGTATCAGGAAACATTGATGAAACAAAATGTAGTTGCAAAAAAGGCAGTGAAGGTGCAGACCAATCATCATTTTTTGGTATATCAAGTATTTGTTTATATTGTTGCCAGCCCTCTCCACGTTGTGCAGTAAGTTTTTCAAGGTAATAACGCCCGAAATGCCATTCATCAAACACAACTTGTTTATTATCTGACTGGTCGTTTGCTAGCTGATAAGCCCATACTTCGTCAATTTCTAAATACGTCTTGTGTTTAGTATGGTATGCAATAACACCAAGCTGTGCGACTATTATCACAGCTACCAATATGCAATTAGAAAATCTTAACTTTTCTAGCTTGTTATAGACACCCTTATATAAAAACAGGTATAAAATAGTCACAACAACAGCAGAAAACAGCAAAAACAACGGAATAAAGCTATTAGGTAACATTGAATATCTGCTCAAATAAACCTTTTCAATATTTATATGTGCATACGTATTAGGTAACACCTCAAATGTAGTCCATTTACCTACTTTCAATCTATCCGAGCAGTTGTTCCCATTAAAAAAGCTACTAAACTCAGTCTGTTGTTTATTGCCCGCACTATCAGAGTATGTCATAACAGGCACAGCCTCAGTATAGTCTGTAAGTCCAGAGATTACAAATGACAGCCGCCTGTATTTATCGCTAGCTTTACCGCCTGCATTGACAACTATTTTTGCACCAGCACCAGTTTTAACAATGTATCGGTCACTATCCAACTCTACGTATTGCTGAAAAGCCATAGGGACACCTGCCAGTATGTATGCGGGCAAGGCTATTAGCCCGCCGCCGCCGCCGACAGCATCAACCAGCCCAGCAAGAAATACCAGCGGGCATACGATAAGAAAAGATGTTATAGATAAATCAA
>BNUJ01000174.1 GCA_025997275.1 Deferribacterales bacterium | reverse complement strand
TATCTTCTCCCTCTATGTATACGTCAACATTCTTATTATTCCCATATATGCTTAACGTCTGCGTATTGTCTAATAGCTTTTTGCCATCATCGTTACTAAATACATATCTGCCACCAGCAGTAGCATCCTTCAACTTGACATCTGCTGGTGTCGTCACTATCCAGCCCCAAGTGCCGCCTATCTCATCCTCCGGCACGTTCCAGTCCCTATCCCAACGAATCTTTATCTCCTTGAATTCCCCATTCTCTATAGTCATAGCTGTGAACTCAACGTGACCAAAAGGGTCACGAACATCCCAGAATACCTGCGGGATAACATTGCCACCAGCAGTATTCGTTCCATTAGGCACGTCAATTTCTATGCGAACATTCTTGATACCATCCATATTCGCAGGATTGATATTCCAGTTGGTGGTTGGACTAATCCAATTACCGTGTTGCTTAACCTCAACATCAGGGCTGTTTGTTTGATAGTATAAAAGTGCTTTGTCGCCAACAGCCATACTATTAACATCATTTAAGTTAAAAAAAGGTTGAAGGTAACTCCAGTCTCCATTAGGTTTCTGTACCATAATAGTTGTTCTATACTGTATGCCACCACCAAAGCTATACTCACCCAATAGAGAAGGATAGTGTTTTGTTCCGTCAGCGGGGTCCATATAGTAGACGCGAATAAATTTGTTGGGGTCGCTACCCGAACCTGATGTCCTGTATGCCCTTGTTCCATCAGCGAGGTTTATGAAATCAGAGCTGGGATTAAGAGCAGCATATGAGGAGGATAGTGTGTGCACACCATCTACGGCATCACTACCGGAAACCATTTCAAGTGCAAAATAATAGCCTGAACAGTTCTGATAGGCATATTCGTATGGAGTTAGATTAGGGTATATTACCGCAGGAGCACCATCTTCGTAGATTGTAAAAGCTCCAAAGGTTGCTTGTCTCTCTAATACCTGTAATCCAACGGCAACATTTGTATGAAGCCCGCCAGTCGTCGGCACCGCCCAGTTGGAAATGTTAATGGGAGTCGGCACTATATGTACCGTATCATCGTTCACGGTGAACTTCACTGCTTCGTTATCCAGCCCCTCTACTACAACATTCGTTATCCCCTTAGGGTAGCTGAGACGTTTCGTATAGTCCATCAGCTGTGCTGTCTGATAGACTGCATTCTCCCCTGCCGTAGTGCTAAATGTTAGCTTGTAGTCTCCTGATACAGGGGCACTCCTGAATATAACATCAACATCATCGCTCGTTGCCGACCATAAACCTGCAGCATCGCCTGATAATAACCTCTTGGTATTAAACTCCGTTGCGTTTGATACCCTGTTAATTTCCGCCTTGAGCTGCTCAAACTCTTTTTGCAGCTCCCGTCTATCATTACTCGTATGGCTACCATTGCCCGCCTGATTCGCAAGCTCACGCATACGTTGTAGCATATCGCCTATAACTTCCATGCCGCCATCTGCTGTTTGTAAAAATGAAACGGCGTCCTGCGCATTGTTTGCAGCCTTAGTCAATGCACTAATCTGTGTCCGCAACTTCTCC
>BNUJ01000173.1 GCA_025997275.1 Deferribacterales bacterium | reverse complement strand
GAATGCTAAGCCTTCATGGAACAACAAATAATCCACCTGATAATAAGGAACTCTTTGTAGAGTATAAAGTTTCACTTGCTGATTGGTATAAGGAATACCTAAAAGATGCAAATAGGTGCAGTGCGGATAGACAAAACGCTTTATATCGGGCGGCAACTGCGGCGCAACCTGAAAATGTTTATTATCTGTTGTATATAGCCTTTGGGGACTAGACTGAGTGAAGTATTCGTTCATAACCTCCTCAAAAACTAGCTTCTTGGCACGATAATACGGCGTATCAGCGTTCGCCACATTACGCCCTATCTGCGTGTTCTTTTCAGATAATACATTGAGCGAAAAGCCCAAGTCATCAATCTTCATTCCATGAAATAAATCTATCATATAGAGCAAAGAAAGCAAAATATATGCCAAATATTATTGAGACTGTCCTAGCTTCTTATTCACTTAGTCACAAAGCAGACGGCTAATCCCGCCCCCTCAATAGCTACCGCTAACTCCGCCTTGAATAAATAGCCCGCTTATAATCCCCTCGCACAAATGAAGCTTGACTAAATACAACATCATCCACAGAAAACTTGATAATATGCTTGGTCATTTGTTTTGCTCTAGTTTTTTTAGATATTCTGTAGCACGTGAATTGCCCTTACTGGCAGCTTCCTTACATTCAGCCTGTTGCCACCATTTATTATAAATTTATCCATAATGCTACTATATGACTAGCACATATTCAGAAAAAATACTAGATGCAGGCATGCCTGCATCTAACAGGACAAACCCTAACCCCCTACTCCGTGAGGGGATGTGTATGAATGGTTTTCTAAGGGCAGTCAGAGACCATTGGATATTTCTCTCCTCACCAGTGGAGGCTAAAAATAACTTCTGAACTCTAACTAACCCTTAAAACCAGTAATAAAAAATGGAATATCTTTTACCAAGGTGCAATCAGGCGATACGAAACCCGATAATCTAACAACTTTTTTCCGTGCAACCTCAGAACCAACAACAGAACCCAACGCTAGCATATTGGTGTTGTCATTAAATCAGTCGCAAATTGTCAGACCGCTATAGCTTTATTTCAACCAGATAGCGTATCCTTCCCCAAGCACATAATGATTATATACAGACACCAATAACGAGACAAACCCTAAAGGGTGCTTACGGGACAATATGGGACGATAAAATGATAACTCACTAATAATATTAGCAAGAAAAACAAGGAAAACAAAAGTTTTCGTACACAAGTTATCATTTTTAACCTCAGTAGAATATACCTGCTAGAGCAACAAGAGGTATCATAAGATACATAACCCCATAAATTGGCACAAATATTCCCTCAAAACCAACATTGTTAGTTTTAGACAAATCACACGTATTTATGGGAATAGTCAAAGCTTTTATGGGAATGCCACCCTTATAAACTCCATTAAGCGTAAATGTGGGCTTTTGTGTCTGCTCCGCACTGCACCTATTTGCATCTTTTAGGTATTCCTTATACCAATCAGCAAGTGAAACTTTATACTCTACAAAGAGTTCCTTATTATCAGGTGGATTATTTGTTGTTCCATGAAGGCTTAGCATTC
>BNUJ01000172.1 GCA_025997275.1 Deferribacterales bacterium | reverse complement strand
CGCACGATTGGCAACATTAAGATGCCTGTTGGCAGTAAATGACAACGAATTAGTATAAATCTGCACGACTCTCTCCTTTTACAGCCCTCATACAGCTATAACAGCTATAACAGCTATAACATTTTAGTTTTAGCTCTTGCCTCCATGCAACACCCCGCACTATCGGCAGATTGTTAGGGAAAGTTTAAGGAAAGCTTTACTTCTTGCCACTACGGAGGAAGGTGACTCAAAGAGTATTATCCCCTGACGCTTTTTGAGCAATTGCTTGACTGAATAATCTAAACGGTGTATTTTAATTTGCAATGAATATATTATACTACGACTGTTTCTGTGGTATCAGCGGAGATATGAACCTAGCGGCTATGCTGGAGCTAGGATTGCCTGCAGACCACCTAAAATCAGAACTTGCTAAACTTAACCTAACTGATAGATACACTATTAACATCACCAAAGCTAGCAAGCATGGCATTATGGGCACTCAGCTAGACGTGTTGCTGGCGAGTGAAACAGATGAACACCACACCCATAGAAACCTTGCTGATATAGAAAAAATTATTAACGATAGCACCCTAAACGACAATATTAAAAAACTTGCCCGCGAAATGTTCACCCGCCTTGCCACCGCTGAAGCAAAGGTGCACGGCACTACAGTTGAACAAATTCACTTCCACGAGGTGGGCGCAACAGACTCAATAATAGACATAGTCGGCGCAGCTATCGCCCTTGACTACCTGAAACCTGCTCAAGTGCTAGCATCAACCGTCCAGCTAGGCGGCGGATTCGTTGAATGCGCTCACGGCACTATCCCTATCCCCGCACCCGCTACTATTGAACTGCTGTATGGCGCACCTACTAAAACAGGACTAGTGCCATTTGAAACCACCACCCCTACAGGTGCAGTAATATTGGCACACAACGTAGACGTTTGGACTGACACCCCGCAGATGACAATCACCAAAATAGGCTACGGGCTGGGCAAACGCGACCTATCAGTGCCTAATATGCTGAGAGTATATCTAGCAGAGACTAAGTCAGATATAGTTCCAGAAAAACAATATATATTAGAAACCAATATTGATGATATGAACCCCGAACTATACAGCTACGTAGAGGAGAAATTATTGTCCGCAGGGGCGTTGGACGTGTTCAAAACGCCTATTATGGTGAAAAAAGGGCGGCTTGCCGTAAAGCTATCAATACTAGTCACTCCTGCAAAAGAGGCAGAAATTACTAAAATTATATGGACACAAACCTCGTCAATTGGTATAAGAAAACTGGCTGTAGAAAAAATCGCACTGAAACGAAGTTTAGAAAAGATACCCACAGAATACGGAGAGCTTACTATAAAACGCGCTTATTTAGATGATGTCCCTATAAAATACAAGGCTGAGTATGAAGAGTGCAAGCTCGCCGCTGAACGTTGCGGTATGCCAATATCTGCTATCTATGATGCAGTAGCCAGAGCGATGGATAATAACAATGCTGACAAATCTTGACCTTATCTGGTCTTACACAAAGGAGCTGGCAGAGCGCTTGACAAGCTCGCCTGAAAATATGCAGTCGGTTGAGCTGACCAACCAATACTATGCA
>BNUJ01000171.1 GCA_025997275.1 Deferribacterales bacterium | reverse complement strand
CCTCCCGGTCTGGCGTTTATTGCATTGAGCGATAAGGCGTGGGGTTTTACAAAGACTGCAAAGCTACCTAAATTTTATTTTAACTTGACTACTGAGTTAAAGAAACAAACGACTTCTGTTAGTGCGTAGTCAGCAAGAATAAACGCAACACCTCAGCATCATAACTCTTCAATATATCGCGTATAGTAAAGAAATTGCCCAATGATTTAGACATCTTCTCTTTATTGATATTAACAAACCCATTATGCATCCACACGCGGGCAAGTTCACAGTCACAGGCAGCCTCACTTTGGGCAATCTCATTCTCGTGGTGTGGAAACACTAAGTCTTGCCCGCCACCGTGTATATCAAGCGGCAGTTCCATAAGCCCCTTGCTCATAGCACTGCATTCTATATGCCAGCCCGGACGCCCTTTGCCAAACGGAGACTCCCAATAAGGCTCCCCCGCCTTTGCAGATTTCCACACGGCAAAATCAAGCGGATTTTCTTTCTGCTCGTTCACATCTATGCGCGCACCCGCTTGCATGTCTTCTAAATTCCTATGAGATAGTTTGCCGTATTCTGCAAAATTTGCCACGCTATAATACACATCACCATTTGATTCATAAGCAAGCCCTTTATCAACAAGGAGCTTGCAAAGCTCAATAATGTCGTCCATATACTCGGTTGCACACGGAGTATGAGTCGGAGGCAGAACACCCAGCGAAGACATATCTTCATCGTGCTTGGCAATAAACTCTGTGGTAATATCGCGCCAATCCCTACCAGTTTCGTTTGCACGTTTTATAATTTTATCGTCAATATCTGTGAAGTTCTTTACAAATGTCACCTTCATACCCAGCCACTCTAAGCTACGGCGCACCAAGTCAAAGGCTACAGCACTACGTGCATGTCCTATATGGCAGAGGTCATAAACGGTGACACCGCACACATACATAGATACCTCGCCCGCCCTCTGCGGAGTAAAGGGTTCTCGCTTACCAGTCAGGGTATTATAAATCTGCAACACTCCAATACCTAGTCCTTAGCAGGTATATTTTTAGCGAACACACTTTCGGCTGCGGCAATACCAACACCAAGCTTTACGTCAACCCCAAACACCTTAAGAGCCATTTCAAGCGCACTTATCGCTATAATAGTATCAAAATAGCCGTGATAGCCTAAATGCGATATGCGTATCGCCTTGCCCTTAACGTTGTCTTGCGCATTAGCTACGGTTACGCCTAGCTTAAGACCCATATATTTCTTTAGTTGTGTCCCATCTATCCCCTCTGGCACACATACCATAGTAGCAGAGTTTGCAGGACGCTCCTTGGCAAACAACTTCAAGCCTAACGCTTCAACCGCCTCACGAGTAGCATCGGCACAAACTGCATGACGTTTATATACGTTAGCCAACCCCTCACTATTTAATAGCTCAAGAGATTTCTTTAACCCGCGAACAATACTCACCGCTGGCGTCCACGCACTAACAGAAGTCGTTTGTTTCTTTAACTCAGTAGTCAAGTTAAAATAAAATTTAGGTAGCTTTGCAGTCTTTGTAAAACCCCACGCCTTATCGCTCAATGCAATAAACGCCAGACCGGGAGG
>BNUJ01000170.1 GCA_025997275.1 Deferribacterales bacterium | reverse complement strand
GCTTCCATCTTTATATCAATTATGAACAGCACATCGGGGATGTTGTGCATCTCCCTTATCCCGCCAATATTGCGTTCTAGCTTTTCATATTCTTTACGGAGCAGAGACACCTCTTTTTTGGTGAAACGTTGCACGTAGTCAGACGTGAGCATTGTTTCAAGCTCTTTTAGCCGTTCTACACGGCTCTTAATTGTCTGAAAGTTTGTCAATATGCCACCTAGCCAGCGGTGGTTGATGTAAAAGCAATTGCTCTTTTCGGCTGCTTGTTTAATGGCATCTTGCGCTTGTTTTTTAGTGCCTACGAATAGAAAAGTAGAACCCTTTTTCGCCATATCGCGCACAAATTCATAAGCGTTGTTGAAACATTGGACGGTCTTCTGCAAGTCTAGTATGTAGATGCCATTGCGGGCACCGAACACGTATTTACTCATCTTCGGATTCCAGCGTCTAGTCTGGTGACCGAAGTGCACCCCTGCCTCAAGCAGGCTCTTCATTGAAATATAAGACATATTATCTCCTTTGTTATACCTCCGCCTGACGCTACCGACACCCAGCAAACCAGTGAAAATATTGATTCACATTGATTTACAGGGCACTCGTCGAACAGCTGTTATCTCAAGCGTGTTTAGTTGAGTTATTTATACGCTATTTTTTAGAAATGTGCAAGAATTAATTAAACTTTTCCTAACAATCTGCCGATAGTGCGGGGTATTGCATGGAGGCAAGAGCTAAAACTAAGGCTGTATAGCTGTATGGCTGTATGGCTGTAATAGGGGAGAGCCATGCAGATTTATACTAATTCGTTGTCATTTACTGCCAACAGGCATCTTAATGTTGCCAATCGTGCGCTGGAGAAGAGTGTAGAGGGGTTGTCTAGCGGTTTGCGTATCAATCGTTCTAGTGATGATGTAGCTGGGATGGCAGTGTTTGAGAAATTACAGATACAGTTAAAGGGTATGGCTAAGGCGGCTACTAGTGCGCAGAATGGCATTAGTTTTCTGCAGGTAGCGGACAGCAGTATGGGTGTTATAGGCGATATGCTGCAGCGGATGAGGGAGTTAGCGGTAGAGGCGGGGGATGCCACGTTTACGGCTAATGACAGGCGAGCATTGCAGGCGGAGTTGGAACAGTTAAAGGCAGATATAGATAGGATTTCAGTTGAGACTGATTTTAATACACATAAGCTGTTATCGGGTGATGCGTCAGGGCTATGGAGCAGTAGTAATGCTGGGATAGATGTTATATTGACAGGTGCGCCTGCTGGTGGCAACTATAAGCTGGAGTTTAGTGTAGAGCCGGGACAGAATGCCGTTTATAAGACGAATATTATGCCATTAGCAGATGCAAATATTGGTTATATGTTCTCAATTGTTTCTAACACCAGCGGGTATATGAACTTCAATGGCACGGGCGATCCGCGCGCAGTCAACAATGCGACTATAGATTATTGCTCACCTAGCAGCTCGTCGGCCAGTTATTTGGCCAGGCTTTTAGCTAGCGATGGCACAGGTATGATTGGTTATAATTACCATTTGTCGAGTTTGAATTTAGCAACGGGCGCTACTGGTTTTTATGGTTCTATAACAATGGAATTTAACGAG
>BNUJ01000169.1 GCA_025997275.1 Deferribacterales bacterium | reverse complement strand
AGGACAGATGCGGTGCCCCTGAAATGGCAGAAACATTTAGAAATATCACAGAAAGAGCTATACAGCAACCTAGACAACTTCAGCATAGTTGGTGTTGACAGGAACGTTTTGCGCAGTGATGTGGCTGGTAAGGCTAGTGTATCTATTGATTTAAGTGACAGGGCAACAAAAGACTACAAACGTGTGTCATTACTTATATCTAGACTCAACAATACCCATTATGCGTATAAAGCTACGCTGGTATCGTTTGTTGATAAGTCAGGAGTAGTGGTAGAGCGAACATTTGACGAAATAAAGGACGGTTTTAACTCATCAAAAATCATTAGGGGTGGCATCCCCGCACACTTTAAGGTAACTCTCTGGACTAATAAACCTGTCATCTCTATGGAATTGGAACGAGTATATTTAAGTAAATACCCAGTATTGCCCAATAAGTTTATTACACCATTTGTTGCACTTGCACTTTTCGCTGTGCTAGTGGTTTGGTGTTGTGTGTATAAGGGACTTCATAACTGGTTCTTAGCTAGAAACTGGGCATTATTTGTATTGATAGTTGCGCTTCAACTGCTACCTATAAGTTATTATAGAACGCAAGCTAAAGATAATTTAGGTGAAGAGCTGGAGAGCATTATAGCCGCCAATAATGCCGATGCTGAAACAATACTCAGAACACAGATTAATGAAGGAGTCTGGTACTCAAAGCAGCATATCTTTAACGCTGTGACTGCACAACCAGAAGAAGGACTAGCTCATTTGAATAAGCTGAGAGCTAGATACTCACTGCATTCCCCGACACACTACATTCAGTTGCATCTAGTTTCAATGTTGTTTCCAAATACGTTTAGTTTTTGGATTGGAGTGCTATTGAACATGCCTTACTATATAGGCACCTGTATTCTAATATACATTATATCAAGACGTTTCCTGCCCGGCAGACTAGCCCTGCTTCCGCTTATATTTTATGGTTTCAGTGCTGCTGGACTATATACGCCGATATTTGCACGCTCTTATGCTATAGCGACATTCTTTTTTACATTGTCAGTGTATTTGACTTTGGGTATATTAGAAAAACCAAAACTAACTAGAAAATTTTACGTGTTGCTTACTCTGTCAGTATTTCTCGGTTTTGATGCATATAACTTTTTCTCTATATGGCTTGCTCCACTATCCGTTGTGCCTGTTATATGGCTATTTAGGCATAAGCAGTTCACGGAAATTGCTAAGTGTGCTACCGCTATAGTAGCGGGGCTTGCCATATACCTAATTGTTGTTATACACCCCTTTTCTGCTATGGGGCAGATAACTGATAAAAACATAGAAATATATTTTAACATATTATTTCAAGCCTTGACTATGACTAACGATGAATTTGGCGGGAGCTTGCTTTGGCTTTGCCTGCTAGTTCTTGTTTTTGCCATATTGCGCTATAAAAATATTAAACTATTTACTCATCCTAAACTAAAATTTAGCATTGATAATGCCACTACGCCGATAAAGACACCTACACTACTATTGTGTATCTCCATAACAATGTCTTTGCTTATCTATTTTTTGGCTTATTCTAATTTTTGTGTTGAAAATACTGCTTACTCGTGGAATTTTTTACCATTAGCAC
>BNUJ01000168.1 GCA_025997275.1 Deferribacterales bacterium | reverse complement strand
TATTTACAGAAGCTTATGTTTCCACCCGCTCATTAGAGATGTTAGCTACATCTATGGATAGCAACATTAACATTGAAACTAGACTTGTGCTCTACTCTGACTCGCTCGGCAAGCACGAAGACGTTGCTAAAACTTACATAGACATGCTAAATGCGTTATGCGCCGATACAATTACGCGTTTTTCAGGCGGAACAGTATCTAACCGGCTTTTAATAGAGTCGTTCACCGCAATTATCTGTTCTATGTAAGCGTCTTCATTGCGTCTGTAATAAACCGCATTAGCCGGGTCTGTCTCAACAAGACCATCAGCCACGCGATTCACAGCTAAAATCCACAACTGCGGGTCAAGCCATACATGGGGGTCATAAACTCCCTTTTTGACTTCTATCAGCTTATTGCTGGGGATATACTCACACACCGCATACACTGGTATAGTGCTACTTGCTCGCTCAATTATATGTCCAAATGCGCCCTCTAGCTGCAAGCCGTTATAAAAGGTTACCATCGCTCTAGCAATATCAATTACGTCATTCTCATTTGCTTTGTAGGAATGTGGGTCGGAGCCTGCGACTATAAGTGTCTTTATCTCAACGAAATCACCGCCAATATGCTCCACAATATCGGCTATTACGCCAGTGGTAACTACAACTAACGGTCTGCTTCCTCCATGAGGCTTTCCGCTAGAACAAGCTACCAGCATTAACAGCAGTAATACCGCTAAAAGTTTATTGCAAAACTTCATCTACCTTGCCAAGCATTAAAACTAGAGCAACAGTGCGTGGAACAAAAGTGCTCACATCCACAGCTTCCTTTATAGAGTGTTCAAGTTCTGGGTCAATATCAACGCCTAGTGCGTCAATGGTCGGCTTATACTCACTTGTAATGTTAGCCACAGTCAACCCGCCAGCCGTCCACTCTGTAGCATCAGCGTTATATGCAGTCCTCACTGCATCTTTATAGAGTTCAAATAACTTTGCCGCCCGCGCATCTTTCTCCATAGATGGCTTGTTAATCCCGCCCTCTACAGATATTTTAGCGTGTTTTAGAGTAGGTGTCTTGCAAATTTCCCGTATTTCCTCATCTATGCGTTTTTGTTCGCTCATCTCATAGCAACGCACCTCAACCTTTAGTTTTGCATTATCGGGAATAATATTAAACTTGTCGTTTGTGGTGGTGCACATCGCGATATTAACAGAATTTTCTGGTATGAACTGCCCATGGTCTATTATGCCGTGCGAGCGCAGGAAGTTCCCCGTCAGGGTATCGGGGTCGGCGGTGAGCTGGGTAGCAAGTTTATGGAAACGCGTCCTATTAGTAGTCCATACGGACACCGTTATGGGGACAGAGGGTGGCAAACGCTTGTTTAAGCTTGATAGAGATACAAACCTAGCTTACGGAGCGGGCGTCGGCGATTGTAAGGCATCTGTCGTTCAGATGTTATACTTAGTTGATGCTATGAAGAGATTGAATAGCGAGACTTATTCTGAATTGGTTGTGTTTTTTGATGCCGAAGAGGAAACTGCCGCTCCGCAAGAGCTAGAAATTGCAAGAGAGCTTGCACAGCAGGTTGATTATGTTATAGTTTGCGACACTGGTCGCCCTAACTGGGGGGTATGCACACGCAGAAAAGCAGTTGCCCG
>BNUJ01000167.1 GCA_025997275.1 Deferribacterales bacterium | reverse complement strand
AATGGGGACGAACTGAAAGGGGTGTTAAATTCTGGTGTTAAAGCCAGTTGTGATGATGAAGGTTTTTATTTTATTGCAGGGTGAGCAATTTTCTTGTATATATTGATGATTTAGTGTAAGATGTGCCAACCGTGTGTCTAGTGCCTATGTAGGGAGAGTAATGGAATCATATAACGATTTTTTTGAATTTATTGAGAGTCCCTTTAAGCGTGTTTCCGACACGGATTTTTACTTTCCGTCTAAAACTCATCAGGAAGCACTTACTATGCTTACCTACCTACTCATGTCTGACGATGAGTTTGCGTTGCTGATGGGCGAACCCGGCGCAGGCAAGAGCATTGTGTTGCGCAAGTTTATAGGCGAACTGTCGCAGGATGTAGTTCATGCATATATTATGTTTCCATATTTGCAGCCTGATAATTTTTTTAGGACGGTGTTAGAATGCTTTAACGTGTCCGTTGACAGCAATATGTCTGACAACGCTTTATATGAGCGTTTGTGCGACTTCTTGCTGGAGCAGTATAAGCGTGGAAAGAAGGTGTTAATCATTATTGACGAGGCGCAAAACGTGCCAAGTGCTACATTAGAAGTGGTAAGAATCATATCAAATATAGAAACGAATATGAAAAAGCTCTTAAAGATAGTTCTTGTGGGGCAGCCTAGTCTAGTGAATAAGCTGAGCAGTAGCTCGCAACTGGATGCATTGAAGCAGAAAATACTGCTTAAATCAACACTTAAAGCGTTCACCCCTGATGACGTGCTATCGTATGTAAATTATACACTGGAAGCTGCGGGAGGCAAGCATCTGGCGATATCAAAAACTCAGGCTAAAAAGATATGCTATTCTACAGGTGGCAACACATGGCGAATCAATGTGTTAATGGAGCGCGTCTTGCTAGTTGCCCATATGAATAATTCTAAAACTATTAAAAATGACTATATAACCAGTGCTATCAAAAGTATGAATATTATAGGTAAATCTAATTCGCTGTTCACCTACAGTCGCGTTGTGCCTGCTATTATTGTAACATTTTTAATTGTAGCTATATCGGTTGCGGGCGTGTTTGGTTATAGGCGTATTGAACGGCTCGCTATGGTAGCTCCGGTTGCTCCAGTTGCTCCCAAAATTGTGCAGGCTGTTAGGCAGTGCGGAGCGACTATATTTTGCGGGGATAGGAATATATATAGACGACTTTCCGAGCTAAATTTTGATGGTAGCTGGCTGCAGTCCACCTTAACGTTGCTCGCATATACTACCAGCGGTGCACCTGATAAAGGGTTATCATTAGAGTTTGCTAGGCTATGTGCTACTAAGGGTGTTCGCTTTGCTACGCTATATGGCACAGCAGCCAGCATTGCACAGACGGCGTATTTGCCTGCAGAGTATGCCATCCATAAAGCTGGCAGTATAGGTGTTGCGCCAGCTGCGGGGCAGTTACATATAGGTAATAATAGCGAACTCATCTTGCATGACAGGAGTGTAATGATGGGGATTGCCTATAGCAGGCTTGATTTGGCAAATGGGGACGAACTGAAAGGGGTGTTAAATTCTGGTGTTAAAGCCAGTTGTGATGATGAAGGTTTTTATTTTATTGCAGGGTGAGCAATTTTCTTGTATATATTGATGATTTAGTGTAAGATGTGCC
>BNUJ01000166.1 GCA_025997275.1 Deferribacterales bacterium | reverse complement strand
CCGCTCTTGAGGCTTTTACCTCTATCTTTATTCCCTTATACCAGAAGTCATATTCGCCAGAGTAATTCTTGTCTAACTTTTTTGAGGGTCTTTCCAGCTCTTGAACTAGCTCATTTAGGTGTATTTGCGCCCAAGTTTCTCCAAAGCCACGAGGAGCGGAGATTTCAAATAAATGCAAGAATTTATTGCGTGATAGATAGCTTTCCCTGATTTCATAATATTGCTCCAAACTAACAACATCACACGCCAGCAGGTGGGATATAACATATTCAAACTTATTGAACGGATATACGCTATATAGATTATCTAAGTACTCGCTAGATAACTCAAACTTGCCACTGAATTTCTTTGCAAATTCCTTTAATTGTTCTTGTAATATCTCCACAGAAAACTCCCTTCACTATAGTTTTTAATCCATTTTTCTGACGTTGTCAATAGTTGCCTAATACCCCCTTGACAAAATCATTATTATCGCAATACAATACGAGCTATGAAAGCGACTACAGAGCGTGTGCGCATTGCGCTACAAAAGAAAGGTAGGCTAGCGGATGGCAGTATTGACCTGCTCGCCCGTTGCGGACTGTCCGTTAAGGGTGCTAAAAGCCAACTGATGGTGCAAGACGAAACTTTCGGATTAGAATTCATCTTCGCAAGGGACGATGATATCCCTGAGTTCGTGCAGTCAGGCGTCTGCGATTTAGGGATAGTCGGTGACAACCTGCTGGAAGAATACGCTCAATATGAGAAAAACGGCGTAGCGGTGATTATGCCGCTGGCATTTTCTCGTTGCAGACTTAGCATCGCCACCCCTAAACGTTCTAACATATCGGATATTAAGGACGTTGCGGGCAAGACGATTGCCACATCATACCCTAACACTATAAAGGCATATCTTGATAAAAATGACGTCAGCGCAAAGATAGTTGTGATGCACGGCTCTGTGGAGCTTGCCCCGCAAATCGGCGTAGCGGATATTATCTGCGACCTTGTTGCCAGCGGAGCTACGTTAAATGAAAACGGGCTGAAAGAGGTGTTGCAGATTAAGCAGTGCCAAGCTGTGCTAATCAGAAATGGCGCGAAACTGAGCAATGAAAAGCAGCTAATCGTTGATAGGCTTATAATGCGCATAAACGGCGTGTTAAGTGCCAAGCAGAATAGATACATAATGTTACATATAGATAAAGACAAGTTGCCACTCTTGGCAAAGATAATGCCCGGTGCGGAGAGACCGACCGTGCTCGCTCTGAACGATACCAGCGATAAGGTGGCAGTTCATGTGGTCAGCCAAGAGGACGTGTTCTGGGCTACTATGGAAAAACTAAAGGCAATTGGCGCAAGCTCTATATTAGTGCTACCTATAGAGAAGATGGTTGACTGATGAGGCAGTGCATTTGGGCTGAGCTGTCAGAGGCTGAACGCTCCAATGTGCTTGTTCGTAGCAATGCCAGCACAAGCGGAGTCGTAGCTGTAAGCGTGGGGAATATCATAGCGCGTGTCCGTTCAGAGGGCGATGCCGCGCTGGCTGATTACACTAAACGATTTGACGGGGTGGAATTAAAGAATATCAGCGTTAGCACAGATGAGCTTACATTGGCAGATAGGCTAGACGATATAACAGAAAGCGCAATAAAGACAGCGTATAATAATATCTATAACTTTCACAAG
>BNUJ01000165.1 GCA_025997275.1 Deferribacterales bacterium | reverse complement strand
ACCGCATAGTGCACAAACTCCCCATAACGTCTATACTCCTGCGTCTCATATTCTTTTTCGTCCGCTGGCTCGCTTTCCTCAATGTCAGGCGTTTCAAGCATTTCTGGCGTTTCAATGTTTTGTTCCTCTAAATCTTGCAACTTTGGCAGAGCAATGTTGTATTCGTCCACCACCTGCTCGCCGTCTGTGTCCTCGTTAGCAGAGAGCGGTGCGGGCAGTTCGCCCAATATAAACGGAGCATAGCTAGCAGTGTCAGCCGTAAAAAATACGGAGCTAACACGTCTGTCAATATTGTCGTCCTTTCTTTCCGTCAACCCAACTATATAGTATAGAATATGCTTTGCTCTAGTCACGGCAACGTAAGTTTCATTCAATATACCCAGCTCCCGCAGGGCATCCTCCCTGCCAGCGGCTACAATATACTCGTCTGACGAATAGCTTTCCGTATTTTTAGTGCGCCAACGGATAAGTTTCGGAGTTTTTGATATGAAATACTTATCTTGATTGCTCCTCTTAAAGGGCGTGTTAATATCAAATAAGATTACCACTGGGAACTCCAGCCCCTTTGAGCCGTGCAATGTCATAATAGTTAATTCGTTAGCATTGCCAGAGTTAGCTGCAGATGCTCCCGCTGCTAGGTCGCTGAGCATCTGACTAAACGCAAGCGGGTTAGTTTGTGAGGGCAAATTCACAGCTATAATATCAATCAGTGCAGTTAGATTAGGGTCGTTGGCAAAACGCTCAAAGAATGAAAACTTGCCATCAAGCCGCAAAATATAGTCGTATATGGGCAGTCGTTTCTCTTTATAACGCGCTAGTCTGCTGTCCAGCTCCCCTTTTAATGCGTTATATACCGACTTATCGCCCAAAATGCCGCTGGGGGCTATGCTCGGCTCAGCAAATAGATAATTAGCAAGTGCCAGTTCATCATTTAACGATATATACCTTAATAGGTTGTCAAGGGCTATGTATGGGGCGGAGTCGCTTAACTTTTCAGAAAAGGCTAACGATGCACCGATTTTAATGCCTGCAAGCAGATTCTTTACGTCTGCCCCAGTCTTGCGCTTTTTCACTAAAATAGCCACGTCTTTATACGCCCAGCCAGCCTGTTGCAACTCTTTTAGTATATTTTCAAGTCGCTTGAATCTAGCAGCAAACACATCGGCGGTTTTATCCCCTTTATCCCCTTCGGCGTATAAGGCAACGTAGCCGTTATTGGGGCTAACAGCACTTTGCTTATTAAAATCAAACTTCACATCTTTAGACAATAACAGGTTATTCTGTCCCTCTAAGAATAATTTGTTTGTGAAATCCACAATCTGCGGGTCACTGCGGTAGTTATCCGCCAGTTCATGCTCGTCAATCATCTGCCTAGTGCTATATTCCGCCACAACGTTGCTAAAATGTTCGGGGTCGCTCCCACGAAACCTATATATGGTCTGCTTGGGGTCGCCTACGCAGAAGAAACTGCCCATCTTATCGTGCTGTCCTATACCAGACATAGCCTGCTCCACTAAGGGCTTTAATAGTTGCCACTGAATATCAGACGTGTCTTGAAACTCATCTATAAATATATGTTCCAGTCTGCCGTCTAGCCTGAAATACAGATACTCTGCACTATCAAAGCCATCTTGGTTCAACATCTGATAAACAGCATAGGTGACGTCGTTAAAGCTAAGTTCCCCTAACTGCCGTTTGCGCTCATCAACAGCGTT
>BNUJ01000164.1 GCA_025997275.1 Deferribacterales bacterium | reverse complement strand
CCGCCCTGCCGACAAATGACACGCCACCACTTTCAACCGTAGCATCAGAGAGTGCCACATCTGAATAGACTGGCATATATCTCGCTTGCACACCTAACAAAAGGGCTAAAATAGCCTAAACAAGTGTGCAAAGCCTATAGTATGGTATAGGACTTGCACGTTGTTATTGCTTTCATTACACTTTCACTCAATCTGCGGACAAATCTATAAGCACTATTTTTTTATCCACACCATAACTATTATAACGTTTCTCTGCTTCACCCAACAACTCCAAAGCTTTCTTTTCTAATTGCTTATATTTATTCTTCACTGCATCCTTTAAGTCCTCATCATCAAGATATAGTTCGTCTTGATATGATGTCTTCCTCTTTTTATCAAGTGTCTTTGAAATAGCAGATTCCAAGGCATAGGATTCTACCTCCTCATCAATAGCAAGGTAATTTAGTTCCTCAACTCGCCTCTTTTTGCCCCTTGCTGGCGTATGGATGGCGATAAGAATATCCCCATAAGAATCTTTCCCCAGTGTAGCTTTAGAGGTATTTTTGTAATGGTTAAGCTCGTGTGAAAGAATGTCCCGACTATATCTCTTATCGCTTTGCCAAAACACCTGTATTCTCGCATAAAATGGTAAAAGCCATCCGTGCGGTAGAGTTTAATTTTATTACCAATGTTTTCACCATAGACACATTCTATGCCCTCACTTTGCCCCTTTTCCTTAAAAGAAAGTTCCATAGTAGCATTACAATACTTGCCTAAAACCTGCTCAACTACCCAATCAATCTCATCCTTGAGATTTGAAGTAATATTGTGGTAGCGGTCACGGTCAGTATAACGTTTTAAGTTTTTTCGCAAGTTCTTTTCCGCAGAAAAAACGGATTCTAGTTGTGTTTTAGTCAACATCTTCCTCTCCTCCATTCCAATGGTTTGGAAAAAGCATGTCACCACATGCCCAAGCTATTGAGTTGCGAAGAAATCTATTGATAACGTCATAATCGCTGTCAGCATTAGTAGAGGATTTTACCACTTTCCCCATCGTATCTCTTACGATAACTTTATATTTATGAGTATTCGGAATGCGCGCCGTTTAGCAACCCGCCCAGTGCATCAGCAAAATCGTCAGAGTCGTTCAACGAGGCTGTTCTCACAACGTTTAGCCCTAATACATGTGCATAAGCTAATGCACTCTCGTCAATTTCTATCAACGTTTCAATATTATCAGCGATAAACGAGAGCGGACAGATAATAACATTTCTAATGCCAACTTCTGAAAGCCGTTTTAGTTCATCTTTTAGGCTTGGAGACAGCCATTTGCCTCGCCCCATCTTGCTCTGATAGGCTATGCTATAATTTGCCACCCCCGCAAGAGTAGCAATTAACCTTGCTTGTTCGGAAACCTGAGCGGAGTAAATATCCCCCTCGTCAACTATAATCTGCGGTATGGAGTGGGCAGAAAACAAAACGTGGCTTGTGCGAATATCAAGCTCAGTGCTTGTAATTCTTTTAGCCAGACACTTTAGATAGGGTTCAAAATTATGAAAACTTCTAATCTCTTGAATATTAGCCACTCCGTTATAATTTTTCAGTGAAATATGCGCCCTAGATAGGCAAATACCCGATGTCAGTTTGGAATATTCTGGATATAGTGGCAATATATATAAGTTATCATAACGTTCTTTGTCGTCTGCTGCAATTAAATAACGGACAGCATCCTCAATGAATGGCGGT
>BNUJ01000163.1 GCA_025997275.1 Deferribacterales bacterium | reverse complement strand
CAAGCTTTAACTGGAACGAGGCTAATGTCTATGGCGGTGCTATCCGTAATACTGGCACATTTACAATAAATGGCGACAACACAAGCTTTACGGGGAACGCTACTGTTAATGGTTCTGGTGGTGCTGTATTTAATATAGGCAATTTTATAGTGGGAGGTAATTACACAAGGTTTGATAATAACACCGCTGTTAATGGTTCTGGCGGTGCTATCCTTAATAGTGATAATTTTACATTGGGTGGCGACTACACAACGTTTTATAATAACATTGCCTCTACGGGCGGTGCTATCTTTAACTCTAGCAATTTTATATTGGGTGGCGACCACACAATTTTTCATAGTAATGTTGCTGATTATTCTGGTGGTGCTATCTTTAATACCGACAACTTTACAGTAAGTGGTAGCCACACAGCTTTCAGCTGGAACGTAGCTACTAATGGCGGTGCTGTCTATAATTACAATGGCACATTTGAGATAAATGGCGACGGCACAAGTTTTGACAATAACACTGCTACTAATGGCGGTGCTGTCTATAATTACAATGGCACATTTGAGATAAATGGCGACGGCACAAGTTTTGACAATAACACTGCTACTAATGGCGGAGCTATCTATAATAATGGTGGCATATTTACATTAAGTGGCAACGGCACAAGTTTTGACAATAACACTGCTCTCAATGGTAGTGGCGGCGCCATCTTTAATATGGACAATTTTACAATAGACGGGGACAACACAAGCTTTGAGGGGAACGCTACTACTAATTATGGCGGTGCTATCTATAATTACAATGGCACATTTGCGATAAGTGGCAACGGCACAAGCTTTACGGGTAACACTGCTTATCGTAATGGCGGTGCTATCCATAATGAAAGCCTGTTTATAATAGGTGGCAACGGCACAAGCTTTGACAATAACACTGCTGAAGCTGGCGGTGCTATCTATCATGGTTATATTGATGCATTTGCGATAAGTGGCGACAACACGAGTTTTGCGGGGAACACTGCTACTAATGGCGGTGCTATCTATAATGCTAGCGGCTTCACAATAAGTGGCAACAACACAAGCTTTGACAATAACGTTGCCGGAGCTGGCGGAGCTATCTATAATGTAAGTTATGGCACATTTATATTAAGTGGCGACAACACAAGCTTTGACAATAACGTTGCCGGAGCTGGCGGAGCTATCTATAATGTAAGTTATGGCACATTTATATTAAGTGGCGACAACACAAGCTTTGCGGGGAACACTGCTTATGCTAATGGCGGTGCTATCTATAATAATAATGGTAGCATATTTACATTAAGTGGCAACGACGCGAGCTTTACGGGGAACACTGCTAATGGCAGTAGTGGTGGTGCTATCTATAATAGGGGCACATTTACATTAAGTGGCGACAACACAAGTTTTGACAATAACACTGCCGGAGTTGGCGGTGCTATCTACAATAATACTGGTAGCATATTTGCATTAAGTGGCGACGGCACAAGTTTTGCAGGGAACAGGGCTACCAATGGTTATGGTGGTGCTATCTATAATGCTAGTGGCTTCATAATAAGTGGCGACAACACGAGTTTTGCGGGGAACACTGCTACTAATGCTGGTGGTTTGTATGGTGGCGGTGCTATCTATAATAGTCAAAGTGGCACATTTATATTAAGTGGCGACAACACAAGCTTTGAGGGGAACACTAATAATAGTTATTATGGCGGTGCTATCTATAATGTTGGCA
>BNUJ01000162.1 GCA_025997275.1 Deferribacterales bacterium | reverse complement strand
TCGGAATTCAGAGATACGTTTTGTAGCGGATGAAGATATTCTTAGGGCGTTAAGCATAGAGCAGATACAGCAGTCTGAGAATGATGTTATAACGATGAACGTATTTGATGCGCATACAGAGCAGTATATCAATAGTGATATATCAATAGACTATATGATGAGGGGGGTTATAAAGGGGGTTAATATAAAGCTCAACCCGAATATAATTACCAGTGCGAAGATGGGTGTTGATGGCAATATAGTATTTGAGCAGGACGCAGATTTAGACCCGCAGTATATCCATATAGCGAACAAGGAGACTAGTTCGCAGATAGGTGCGAATGCTGGGCAGTATATGGATATAAGTGTAGGCAGGGTTGATACTGTGTCGTTAGAGATAGATGATGTATATCTGACTACCTTGCCTGATTCGCAGAGGGCACTTTTTAAGATAGATTCTGCCATTAAAAATGTAGTGCAGCAGAGGGCGGAGATAGGTTCTCGTATCAACAGGATGGAGCATGCGTTGAAATCGTTATCTATCGGACAGCAAAATATTCTGGCGGCGTCAAGCAGAATAAGGGATATTGATATGGCAAAGGCGAGTGCGGACTTCGCGAGGAACCAGATAATGATGAACGCAGCCACGGCAATGCTAGCACAAGCTAACCAACTGCCACAAATGGCACTACAGCTGATAAATAGGTAATAACAGCCTTTTGAGTCACCTTCCCCCGTAGTGAGAGAAAATAACTTCTTAACTTTCCCTAACAATCTGCCGATAGCGAGTGGCGTTGCATGGAGGCAAAGACTAAAATGGTATAGTTGTAATAGGGGAGAGCCATGCAGATTTATACTAATTCGTTGTCATTTACTGCCAACAGACATCTTAATGTTGCCAATCGCGCGCTGGAGAAGAGTGTAGAGGGGTTGTCTAGCGGTTTGCGTATCAATCGTTCTAGTGATGATGTAGCTGGGATGGCAGTGTTTGAGAAATTACAGATACAGTTAAAGGGTATGGCTAAGGCGGCGATTAGTGCGCAGAATGGCATTAGTTTTCTGCAGGTAGCGGACAGCAGTATGGGTGTTATAGGCGATATGCTGCAGCGGATGAGGGAGTTAGCGGTAGAGGCTGGGGATGCCACGTTTACGGCTAATGACAGACGAGCATTGCAGGCGGAGTTGGAACAGTTAAAGGCAGATATAGATAGGATTTCAGTTGAGACTGATTTTAATACACATAAGTTGTTATCGGGTGATGCGTCAGGGCTATGGAGTAGCAGTAATGCTGGGATAGAAGTAATATTGACGGGTGCGCCAGCTGGTGGCAACTATAGGCTGGAGTTTGAGGTAAAGCCGGGACAGAATGCCGTTTATAAGACTAATATATTCAAAGGAAAGAGCGACGCAGTAGTTAGCAATTACTCTATTTCGGGGGATACGGCTCTCGCTGAAAGGCTGACTATCAATATGTCATCTACGCCACAAGCAACTGGCGACATGGGCGAAACGTGGGGTCTCCCGGGGTTCCATATTTACCTTTCTGGTCCGGCGGCTGGTGCGGCAACTGGTACGCCTAGCACGACTGGTGTGGGTGCGCTCCTATGGTCTGATAATGCTGCATGGGGGAGCGATACCGAGCATAGTGACGTTAGTTCACTTAATGCTGGTCTTCTTGCGCCGGGGTCATTGGCTGAGTATGAAGAGTGCAAGCTCGCCGCTGAACGTTGCGGTATGCCAATATCTGCTATCTATGATGCAGTAGCCAGAGCGATGGATAATAACAATGCTGACAAATCTTGACCTTATCTGGTCTTA
>BNUJ01000161.1 GCA_025997275.1 Deferribacterales bacterium | reverse complement strand
ACACCGATTCCTCGTTGCCCTCATCATTTGTTTTGTTGGCAAGAATAAAGGGTTCTAATAACATCCTCAACTTGCCACTAAAGGGCAGGAGCGGGGTAGTGATGGCTGATAACAATCCTTGCGGGGCAAGCAAAAGTTCATCTTCTAGCTGTATATAGCGGCGGGCAGTCGCGGGCGAGCTGTATAATAATTCATCTTCAAGCCCAGCCGAAACGAATAGCTCCCTAAAATGTTCTCTGTTGTTCAGAACGCCTGTAGGACCAGACTCCACAAGATAACCGTCCGTCAATGAACTTCTAATACAACCGCCACAGGAATTGTTTCTGTCAAAGATAGTTATGTCAATATCAATACCATATTTCTTGTAGGCTGATAGGTAGTAGGCTAGCGAAACTCCACTAATGCCAGCACCTATGATAGCTATACTCTTGGTTTTCACTTATTACTCCGGTACACCTATAGACTGTAAGAAAGTTATAACATTGGTATGCTTATTTTGTCTAGCATAGGCAAGAGCACCATTGCCGCTGTTATCCTTTGCCGTGTAGTCTGCACCCCTCGCTATTAGTTCCTGTACTGCAATGAGGTTGCCGTATTGGGCGGCATATATCAGCGCAGTGCGCCCAGAGTTATCTTTAACGTTCACACTCGGATTTTTACCTAAAATTAATTTTAGGTTAGATATATTGCCATTCATAGCGGCAGACATCAGCGGAGTTTCACCGTTGTTATCAGCGACATTGACGTTAGCTCCCCTTGACACAGTGGCAGAGGCTATAGCTGGTCTGCCATTCTCCAGTGATAATATTAGTGCACTCTTGCCGTCTTTGGCGCGCAAGTTCGGGTCAGCTCCGCTATTCAGAAGCACTCTAGCACCAGCATCAAACGATGCCGCCGCACTATGCATCAGCGCAGTGTAGCCTGAACTATCTTGTATATCCAGTTTAGCACCTTTATCTACAAGTGCCTTTATCACATCAGGGTTGCGTGCACGCGAGGCATACATCAGTGCGGTGGTGCCTGTATCATCTTTAGCGTCTATTTCTACGCTGTTGATTGCAGCATTCAGCGCACCTACGTTACCCTTGCGAGCAGCGAGCATTAGTGGATTGTTGCCTATGTTACTGTTGGCAGTCTTAACATTAGCACTATTAGTGGCGTTAGCAGTGTTAGCAGTGTTAGCGGTTTGAATGTTGTTCGCTGGAACATTGGCGTTAGCACTATTTGTAGCCGTATTAGCTGTTTGGGTATTGCTTGTTAGAGCATTAGTATTAGCCGCAGTATTAGCCGCTGGGACATTGCCTGTTTGAACGCCACTAACGTTAGCACTACCTACATTGCCAGTTTGAGTCGGTGTTGTGGGGCTGGTATTCTGAAAAACGTAACCACCACCGCCTATCTGTGCTGTAGCTACGCCACTGCCATTAGCAGCAGTATTGCCTGTAGCGCCGTCTGCACTGCCATTGCCAGCTTGTATTATGACCTTCGTAAATCCCGGAATTCTAATGATGTTCTTTTGATATAACACCACAAGAGTAGCAATACCCGCGATGACGGTGACCACCACCGCTATCACGCGCAGGAGCTTGCTAGTATTCTTTACTCTTTCAGATATTTTCATAGGCATCTAAACATCTCCAAAAACGTCATCAGCGACGTGGATTCTAACCTAATTTATTTAATATTGTCAATAGCCGTCATTAAACTCTTAATCGCAGTCAAATAGCTTTTTTAGCTCGTTCACATCGCTAGTTTGCCCTAACGCTAGGGCAAGTTTTATACGTGCTTTCTGTCCATTTAATTCCCCAGCTGGGATAACGCCCGCATCTACAAGTTGCACCATCCC
>BNUJ01000160.1 GCA_025997275.1 Deferribacterales bacterium | reverse complement strand
CAACCCACTAGATAACCCCTCTATTGAATGTGACAATGCCTTCGCACTACTGCTGATACCTCCCTGCACCAACACAGCCGCCGTATTAGTATAAACACTAAATGACATAAACAAGCCTCCCTGCAACTACTAAACAAATAAAAAAAGCTGATAGAATACCCCCTAAATATATACATAACATATATACATAAAGAACTTCCACCAGCCTGATTCCCTCATAGCTTAACTAAATTGTATGTGAACTATAACACAAAAAGGGGAGGTTGTCAAGAGAAAAAATAGAGAGGGTTTATTAGTGCATCAACGCCCGTTTGATTATGCGTTCTAGCGTTGTTTTGGCATCTATACCAGCATTGGCGCAGGTCGCTATGAACCCGGAATCGGCACTTAGTGCTGGATTTGGGTTGACATCTATCACGTATAGATTGCCTGTTGCGCTATCCTGTCTAAAGTCAACACGTGCAAAACCCGCAAAGCCAAATACATTGGCTGTTATCTCCGCCAGCTCGCGGAGCTGCTCTGCAAGAGCGACAGGCACATCAAAACTACGTGATGTTTGCTTGTAGTCATTGCTATATTCAGACCATTTAGAGTCAAAGTTCAAGATTTTAGGCTTATCCTCAGGGTAGTTGTTAAATTGCATCTTGGCACAAGACACCGCTGTTAGGATGCCTTCATTATCAAGTAGCGTCACGCTATACTCATCCCCGTCTATATATCTCTCTGCAAAGTAGTTAGTGGTCAATCGGGTCATCATTGACAGTTTCATTTCTAGCTCTGTCCTAGCATCTATCACCGAATCATCTGTTATGCCTGCCGAGCCATGCGTGAGCGCAGGCTTGAACAACCACTTGCCCGCTCTGAAGTTTTTATTAGGTCTATATGTATCGGGCGTTGCAACACCGACATTAGCAAGTATCCCCTTTACAATACGTTTGTCAGATGCCGCCGCCAGTGCAGCCACACCGCTACCCGTGAAAGGTGCCCCAGCCATATCAAGCAGTGCCGCACCGAGATAGCTAGCCTCTTCACGCCCCCTAAATGTTTCAAAGAGATTCCACACTATATCGGCATCTGAAAGCTGCTCTACAAAATTAGATACTTCGCCAGTGTAGGCTAGGTTGGATATCTCATGGTCAGGCTCAAGGTGCTGTTTCAGAAAGTTCGCCTGTTCCAGCACGTCGTTTAGGTCAGTCCTATCAATAGGCGGTTCTTCAAAGGCGATAACTATATTCATCTATACCTCATTAAGGCAGATTCAAATATTGCCTCTATTATACGTCCATAGCTATAACCCGCCATTTCCCCTAACAGGATAAGGTCGGAATGTCCGGGCATTAACCCTGGCAACGAATTTATTTCCATTATTTGTGGCTCTCCCGCACCATCAGCACGAATATCTACCCGCGATGCATCGCAGATGCCCAGTGCCTTATGCGCTTTTACCGCCAGTATAGCACATTTTTGCGCATAGTCATCAACAGCTAGTTCGTATATTGCCGCTTCATCGCAATTTTCTTTATTAAAATATGAATGAAAATCGCTGTCAGCTTTGTCTGTAAAGCCGATATTCATTACACCGACCACCTGTGTCCACTCGCCTGTGCCTACAATGCCAACTGTCACCTCCCTGCCCGTCAAGAGTGGCTCTACTATGACAGGTTGCTTGAAATGCGTTAGCATCGCCTTGACACGTTCTTGCAGTTCTGTGCCGTTGTTAACCTTAGATTCTGGCGTGATGCTCTTGCCTGTCCCCTCAGCAACGGCTTTTATAAATACGGGATAATCAAAGGGCGGGTTAGCGATTTCATCAACACTTGATATTAGCGTATGCTCAGTTGTGGGTAGTCCTGCGGCGCGTAACATTATTTTTGTGACAGCTTTGTTTAAC
>BNUJ01000159.1 GCA_025997275.1 Deferribacterales bacterium | reverse complement strand
CGTGTCTACGAATGCCGTGTGCTTGACATAAACGATTCCAGCGACATGGCTTCGGAGGTGGAGTTTGTTCGTGCCGACATCAGGGATATGGATGCTGTTGTTAGTGCTTGCAAGGGTGTGGATGTAGTCCACCACAATGTGGCGCAAGTCCCGCTGGCAAAGAACAAGCGGCTGTTTGAATCTGTGAATCTAGGCGGAATGAAAATATTATTAGAAGCGTGCAAGGTTAATAACGTTAAGAAACTTGTCTATACGTCCTCATCGGCGGTCTATGGCGTTCCGCAAAAGTTGCCTATCACAGATACAGACCCCGAGCCTTGCCCTAGAGAGGCTTATGGCACAGCTAAACTTGCTGCAGAAAGACTATGTCTAGAATATGTGAAAAGTGGGCTTGATGTCAGTATAGTACGTCCGCGCACTATACTGGGACACGGACGGCTAGGAATCTTCCAAATATTATTTGAATGGGCTAGCGAGGGGCGGAAGCTACCAGTTTTAGGGAACGGTGACAACATATTCCAGTTTGTTCATAGCGACGACTTGGCAGAAGTATGCATCAGGGCGGGCGAACGAGAAGGGCATTCAATCTATAACTGCGGAGCTGAAAATTACGGCTCTATGCGTGAGCTTTTACAGACGCTATGCAAACATGCCAAAACAGGGGCAAGTGTGCGCTCTCTGCCTATGAGCCTTGCCGTAATGGGAATGAAGCTAACAAGCAAATTAGGGCTATCCCCGCTAGGCAACTATCACTGGTTAATGTATGGGCGTTCGTTTTATTTTGATACATCTAAAATTAAGAGAGAGCTTGGCTACACAGCAAAATATTCTAACGATGAGATGATATGCGAAAGCTACGACTGGTATATAGCAAACAGAGACAGGATACATTACATTGGCGAGGGGGTAAGCACACACCGCTCCGCTGTGAAACAAGGGATACTAAATCTGGTAAAGTGGCTGTCTTAGTGTGGCTATAGCCACACTCCAATTTGTCTTAAGAAACATTAGGTTCAAGCCTAGTTTAGAGAAAATTTCTAGACTTAAACCTTTTTTCAAAACGCCATACCAATATTAGCCCCCAAAGATAATCCACCAACATTAAATTCTTCGCCATCAAATCCAGCTTTGATATTTATGTGTGTATCTGTATATCTAACCAGCAAACATGCTGTCAGGTGTTTGTAGTAAAAACGGATGCCAAACTCAGTGGCTGGACTTAAAACATAAATGGTAGAGGTATCAAAATCTGTATCCACAGAAAGCAATGTTATATTCATACCAACACCTGCATAAGTTTCAAGAAAACTAGGAGTTTCAAAAAACAGTCCCAAAATTATGCCTAAGGAGTCTCTTCCAAGAAACATTGCTGATATAGAAACTTCATTGACATCTATCTGATGTGGATTTATCCCGCTGTATTTAGAGTTGCGTACATTAAAACCAACCCCAAGCCTATGGTCTATATATTTTTGGTACTTAATGCCTAAAAAAAATCTATCGTCTAAATCAGTGCCGTTTAGTGCTACCCCATCCATATGCTCTATATCAAGCGAAAGATTCCAATGCCTATTACATTGTTTGTTTCTGTTAAAGGGGTCGTAGTAGTCTCTGGGAAACCTACATTCTTCGGCATGAACAATACCGTTTGCTAGTAGATATAAGAATACTAAAAAAATAATATTCAATATTTTGAACATTATTTATTCCCCGTGAATGCTGTGCCAACGGATATACCGATTGATGTTCCACCTAAATTGCCTTCATAAATATGCTTTGCTTTTAGTCCAATTGCAAATTCTTTAGCATAAAGGAATAAACCGTACTCCACTGCTCCGCCACTATTGTTGATATATTTTGTATCTTGACCATATTCACGAAATCTACCAAAA
>BNUJ01000158.1 GCA_025997275.1 Deferribacterales bacterium | reverse complement strand
GTAATCGTCCATATAATGCGCAAAAATGAGCGTGACTTCTACGCTCTTGAAGCTATTTGGGGTGCGGCTAAACGCATCTAATATTTCAAGTGCCTGAACGCTCTTGCCGCTTAAACATTAGTATGCCCGCTGTTATGAATAATATATGTGGGATAAAGTTTGCCAGTATTGGTGGCAGAGCCGCAGATGTGCCGAACGACTTAAATGTTGCTAGTATTGCCCAGTAAGACATTCCGCCGAATAGAGACGTGAGCGCACCTTTTGTGACTGAATATCGCCTAGAAAAGTTAATGCCTAGCGGCACTGCAACAAACAGCAGGACTATTGTTGATGAAGCAGTGGCGTATTTGGCTAGCAGAGCCATCTCATATTTAGTAGCTTTTAATCCGTGACTATTCATAGCCCGTATCATACGGTATAATTCCAGTTGCGAAAGCTCTTTTGGACGCTTATCTGTAATATTGGTCGCATCATCAAATAGTAATGAACGCTCATGTATTTCGTCTGTAATGGTTGTTTTAGGCACATCTCCACTCATATCAACCTCTCTGACAGCTTCTAGCACCCATATATTGCCGTCTTGTCTGATAGCGGCGGTGTCGCGGATGCTTTGGACGCGGAAAGTGTCATCTATCTGGTATTCGGTCACCTCCCGCATAGTCTTATTGAGCAGGTCTAGTATGCCTATACGGTATAGCCTGTTCCCGTCCACCAACCATAGCCCGAACAATTTGCTGCCATCTAAATATGTGCGGTGTTGTATATCCTCCCGCAGGTAACGGTAGTATGCTGATTTTAGTATCGGGTAGATTTTGTAATCATAGGCTATCATCACGAAAAACGCTACCGCACTGACAAGCGCAAATGGGTAGAAAAACTGACGTATCCGCCCGCCGAGACTCACATAGCCCAATAGCTCGCCACTGTGCATTAGCAGGGTCACTGTTATAACAGCCGCTACAAGTGTGGCTACGGGGAACATTGAAACGATTTTATTGGGAATGACAATGCCCTCTAGCGTGAAAAGCTGCAACATAGTAGTGTCGGCATCGTAATCATCCACCAGCTCAAACAACATTGTGACGGCTAGCAGTATAAGCTCCGAAATGACTATGTATTTTACAAATGTGCGAATCACGTATATGTTAAATCGGTTCATTGCCACAGGATATAGCGTAGGCGATTACTTGTCAAGGTGTGGATGCCATATTATCATATATTAAGTCTTTATGTAGTGATATGCCCGCAATGCCCGCATAGCCAAGTTTAGCTAACTGGTTGATATTTTCTAGTTTCACCCCGCCCAGTGCATAAACATTGGGGGCGGGGGCAGGAATTGCACCTAGCGGGAATGTTTTATGCTGTTTGTTAGTTTCAAAGATAGGGCTTAGCGTGTAGTAGTCTGCCCCTGTGGAGCATTCAGCCGTGCTGTGCGCTGAGTAGCCGACTAACAAAGTAGGATAAAGGGCTTTTATGCAGGCAATCGGTAGTGTTTGCTTGTTCAGATGGACGCCATTAAAGCCTGCAGATACTGCCACATAAGCCAATTCTGATAATATTAACGTAGCATTAGGAAGGATATTGCGCAGTCGGACGGCTCTGTCGTAAATCTCGCATATAGTAAGTTGCGGTTGTTTCGCTCTATACCAAATAGCATCACAATGAGCAGCTACGCTGGTTGCCACGTCTATATAGTTCACACCAAACGTGTTGTTGTCTAACACAAACAAGATTTTCATTTAAGCCTTTTATTGTCCGTGTCTTATCAGCTGCAATAGCAATAACAGGGCGGTTTTTACTGAGCGGGCGCGCACATCTGCCCTGCCACCGCTCGCGTGAATGCATTTAGTTTTGAGTTTGTCTGCAAACTTGGCACAGAGCCACACCGTTCCTACAGGT
>BNUJ01000157.1 GCA_025997275.1 Deferribacterales bacterium | reverse complement strand
GCGGTCAGCTAGAGCCTACTATGTTGGCTGATGACCCAACGGAGCGGTATGAAGTTAGCCCTGAATGCGCTGATACTTATGCTTTAGCGGATGGAAAAAAGCCGAAAATTGTAATAGACGGTTTCAGCAATAAAACGTTATATACAAGCGATAAGATATTGCAAGCATTGCGTGAGAATATGGAAACGATGGTAACATCGCTGGACACCTTTACCATCTTACCCGCAAGCGAGGAAAACTCTAAAACGCTTAAAGACAGCATTGATATTGCTCAAGCAAGGGGTGCTGATTACCTTATGACAGCTTCCATAGAAGCGATGGATAGCAAGATAGTTGGGGATGCCTGCGCCGAAGAGGGCGGTTGCAAGTATAACGTCTCGCTGGTGCTCACTGCTAACTATATCAACGTGAACACGGGCGAGCAGCTGCATAGTGCAAAATTGACTACAAGCGTTGCCATCCCATATAGCAACGGGGAGACTATATCAGACGATACGGTTATTGCACTGGCAAACTCTGCAGTCAAAAACATCGTCAGCACGGCTATGAGAGATGAAACGCTTAAAGCTATCCCTTTGCGCACTTACATAGTTGAGCTGCGGGGCAATAAACAGGTTGCTCTTGTTACGTTGGGTGTAAGTAGCGGGCTTTCGTCTGACATGCTATTTAGACCTTACGAACTAAAGGTACAGACTGACTTTGTAACCGGCAAGACATACTGCCATATAACACCTATGCCTTTTACAATGAGCGTCTCTGACTATGTGAACTCAACTGGTGCATGGCTCAAGGTAAATACTACTAAGAAACAACACCTTGAAAAGCTTAAAACAGGGACGCTTATACAACGAGTGCCTACTGATAAGAAGAAATCCATAATAGGGCTGTTCTAATATGCGCAACGCATTTATAATAATCCTGTTGACGCTGTCGGCTGCAACATTTGCTGCTGGTAGCGATTCAGACGGATTTAGGGGTATTGCATGGGGTAGTTCGGCGGCTCAAACACCGGGCTTAACCCCTGCAGACGGCTACAAGAACGGGGTATCAGCCTATCGGCTGAATAATGAGCGGCTTGACTTAAACGGTATTCCGCTGGAGTCTGTGCTGTATCTATTCAAAGACGGACTTTTTTACTCTGTTCGGCTTGGGCATAGAGATGAATACGCTTATCAAATCAATGCAGAGCTAAAAAGACTCGTAGCTGCAGCTCCGCCTGATAGCCCAGTAGTGAAGCGCATTATACCTATGGCAGATAAACGCGAACACCTAATCATCACCAACGCAAACGCTCTAAAGCCCACTGGCGCAAGTGGCACATCTGGCACAACCCCAGCTGGGGCTGCACCCACCAGCAACGCTAACTCAGGTGGTAGCACTAATGGGGCTGCACTCGCCAGCAACGCTAACTCAGCTGGTAGCACTAATGGGGCTACACCCACCAACAAAGCTAACTCAGATGGCAACACTAATAATGGCTATGCTGTGGAGCTTGTAATTGATGGAGTAGAAAGCGTTGTGGCTTTTGGTGGCGAGTGTCGGCTTGTGGCAGGCAGTCGTATCACCTTTAAGCGACTCTTGTTGAATGGGCAGGACATGTCAGCACCACTGAACTTCAAAGGCTGGTATCCTAAAGACAGACCTGTCAACACGGGGGACGATAGGGATATAGATATTACTATCAAGCCAAAAATGATGATTCCTCGCTACAATCTTGATAAAAAGGGGCAGAAGTTCCCCGTTAAAGCGGTTATAGGCGGGAATGAAACCGCTATAATATACATAATATTGGAATAAGAGGCTAAAACTATGATAAAAAAACTGCTAATAACGAACGCATTGGCATCCATGTTTGCTGTGCAAGCATTTGCGTAGCGCAGGTTCAAACATGCATACCCGTACCATTTGCACCCTGTTGAGGCACTGGGGATGGGCGATGCGTTTTTTGTGAAGAGCGACAACAAGTTTGCTCCGTTCTACTACCCTGCAGGTCTAACACGTAATACGAAGTAATCGGCCATCGACGTTATCCCGCTTT
>BNUJ01000156.1 GCA_025997275.1 Deferribacterales bacterium | reverse complement strand
TTATGGGATATTGAGGATAGAGGGGGTAGGGGAGACTTATTTTGGTCTTGTTGCCAATAGTTCAGCAGATTTAGTATCAAGGGTAGTTCAGATAGCTGGGAGTATAAATGCAACGGGGAACTTAAACATACTAACTGGCAATGACAAGTATGACTATACGAGCAATACGATAACGTCTAACAATGTAGGAACATCAGATAATAGGACGACAGGCAATGTTGAGATTGCGGTGGATAGTGTAGCATTAGGTGGGATGTATGCTGGTAGGATAAGGATAATTGCGACAGAGAGAGGTTTTGGGATAAACACACCAAGCGACCTGTTAGCAACGACTGATGGGTTAGAGATAACGGCAGACGGGGATATAGTATTTAAGAATGCGACTAGTGTGAAGAATATAGATGTCAAATCAACCAGCGGCAAAGTAGAGGCGAAGGGGACTGTTTATGCACAGGATAATGTGAGCATATCAGCGGGAACGTCATTTATAAACACGAACGTTGGGCTTATATCAGGGAATAACATATTATTAAGTGCAACGGGTAATATTAGTAATATAGGTCATATAGGAGCATTAAGGGATTTAACGGCGAGCACAAACACGTTTAACAACTATGGACAACTAGTGAGTGGCAGGAACACAGATGTAACAACTGCAACTGATTTTATAAACTATGAGGGAGCTGGGGTATTATCGGGTGGAGACATCACGTTCAGGACGGGGAGGAACTTTGTTAACTATCTAGCAGAGGTATTTGCGTTAGGGGATATAACATTTACGGGGATAGAGGGTGCACTTGCCACGACTGGCACTAGCGGAGTGAACCCGAACGCCACATACGCTAATCCATATTTAGATAATCAAACGGCGATAAGTCAAGGGACGCAACAAGAGGGGCAACAAGAGCAGCAGGAACAAGAGCTGGCTGAAGATGAAAATGACAGACCGGAGTTTGTGCAGTTGTTTGTGACTAGTGCTATTGGGGACAATACTACGGAGTTGAATGTTCAGCTGGACGTTCCGACTGAATTATTTCTTGAGGAACATACAGCTGGGGACATAGTAGAACTAGAGGATGGGTTTAGGCTGAGGTTTCTTTTAGAGGATGGACAGCTGACGTTTGTTGTGGAGAAAGAAGTTGTTCCTGTGGAGCAGGAAAGCGAGCTTACCCCTGTTCCAACATCTGAGTATGTGCAGTATGCTTATGAGGTGTTAAATGCTGATGAGGCAACGGATGAGGATGATAATGAACGGGAAGAGGATGTTCTAGCTGATTTAGACCCAATAGATACTGGTAGCAGTGCTGGGGTAGCCGAAAGTCATACAGCGTGGACGGGATATAGCAATGATGATAGTGTGTCTAATGGGTTTGTGAACTATGGTGGGAGGATAGAGAGTTATTCAAACATTACTATAAACACAGATAAGCTTTATAATATTGGGCAGGATATAACGGCAGGCAGTCCGTTTAGCAAGGTGACAGATGTAGTGAACACTGTGTTTCCGATAGATGGTATATGGCATTTAAGGAATGCTGAAAGTATTAGTGAGGTGAGGTTGAACTCTCGTCCTGGGATTATTTTAGCCACAGGGGATATAGGCATTACATCTAGGGTTGTAACCAATACCGACTCTACCATAATAGCAGGCGGGGATATAGATATATTGGCGGAAACGTTAAGCAATCAAACTCGTAGTGTAATGGCAAATCTGTATATGGACTACAGGAAGAGGGAGCGCAAGAAGATAAAGATTGGAAGGGTTAGGGTATTTAGGTGGACGGAGACAAGTAATGAGCGGCGCACGGTTCAGCAGAGGGTTTATTCGCTAGAGGATGCGAAGCTTGTTGCTGGTGGCACGTTGTCTATAAAGTCAGGTGTTCTTGATAATGCTCAAAGTGGCGATGGTGGCAGTATAGCTCCGTATCGTTCTGCTGGTGTGGCTGGCGATGGTGTGATTGGTGTTAATTTAGTTCCCCCTACGGGTGTGAATGGGTTGTTTAGGTTGTCTGATGACGGCAGATATATGGTGGAAACAAATGTTCCGTTTCTTGATAGAGGC
>BNUJ01000155.1 GCA_025997275.1 Deferribacterales bacterium | reverse complement strand
AAGAAATAAATTATGTCGGGGTTGATGCAACAATATATATAACAGAATATATAGGGCTTGGCGTGGGTGTATCAATGACTTATGAAAAAGATATTTTCAGTGGCAATATCCCACATACTGGGGGCAATGAATTTAAGTTAGACCGTTTAACACGTGTGGTTGCACCTGTTACCCTTGTTTTAAGTTATCCAGTGGCTGATTTCTTTGATGTTTATGCTGGTGTTGGTTGGGCTTATGGTTATGATAGATTAAAATTTCGTAAGATTGCTAGCGATGGCACTACTGAATATGCTTTATCAGACAGATACAATGCTATTGTGTGTGAGTATGGCGTAAGATTTTATATTAAAAATATTGCTATCGGAGTTGGTGCTAAATATATTAAGGGACATTCTAATTTACTTTCTGGAGATGAAGATGATTGGGAAACTCGCCCATTTGATACGACTATTGATTCATGGGGCTGGACTTATGGGTTATCTATGGGAATGGCGTTTTAGAAAAAATTGAACCAAAAGCCATTTGACTTGGTATTCATAATGTGTTATAAAATATCTCGTAAGGGGAGACTAAAAATTTTCTCTACACTAGGCTTGAACCTTAAAGATTATTGAGGTGAAGTATGAATGCTGTTATTGAGAATATAAAGACGCGGCGCAGTGTCCGTAGCTACAAGGAAGAGTTGCCTAAAAAAGCAGACCTTGACGCTATTATTGATGCTGGGCTATATGCCCCCACTACTAAGGGGGAGCAAGCGCGCCACCTGCTAGTGATTAAAGGTATAGATAAAGTGAATGAGCTAAACGATATACTCAAGCGCGCTACCGCTAGTGCGGGCAAACCTGATGAGCAGATATATAGAGAGCGCGTCCTGCAAGACAACTACCACATAAGCTACGGTGCACCGGTTTTTGTGCTGGTGACTGCACCTAAAACGGGCATCACGTTTGCAGATGCAGACGGCGCAATAATATTGCAAACAATGTTCCTAGCCGCACACTCGCTAGGTATTGGTTCTGTATGGATAAACCAGCTACGCCCTGTAGCGGATGTGCCAGTGATGAGGGAGTTTATTAGCAAGCACGGCGTGCCTGCAGATTACAAGATTGTGGGCGGAGCGGCTTTTGGCTATGCTAGTAACCCCCCTGCTAATGTTGCGACTCGTAAAAATACAGTTTCTATATACGAATAGACATTGCGCTCAATATTTGCCATAGTTTCAATATATCTAGCCTATTTCGCACACGGAATACAGGCTATAACAATATCGCAGGGGCGAGATACATTTATAGCCCAGTGGGATACAGACCTTGCGGGGATTATGAATGTTATCGCTTTCACTGGTATGGGAAAGCTATTTACTATCCTGCTGTTCGGCGAAATATCTGACAGACTAGGCAGAAAACCGATGATGATTCTAGGCAGTATCGGCTATGTGCTGTTTTTCACTGGGCTTGTAGGCACGGATAGTTATGTTATTGCGTGCCTATTTGCCTTTTTAGGTGGTGCGTCAACGTCGTCTTTTGATAGTGCCGCATACCCCGCCTTGCAGGAAATATTCCCGATTAGATACTCAACATCAGCACTGGTTTTGTTAAAAGGGGCAATTGCGCTGTCGGGAATGTTCTTCCCCCTGCTGGTCGGACTGCTATCTAATAGTGAGGCTTATTCATATATACTGCTGGCAATCCCGCTTGCAATTAGTGTGCTGGTCTTTATACTTGCCTTTATAGCCAGTTTCAAACCGCTGAACATTAAGCAAAATCAGACAAAAAATGTTGTCTATTCTAGCAAACCCAGTTTTGCTATTGAGGGGGTGCTCTGTCTTATCTATGGGGGCATTGCGCAGATGACGTTTTTTATAATCCAGCAGAGTATTACTATATATGGGCGTGATGTTGTTGGCATGGGCGATATGGCTAGTCGTGCGTTGATGAGCTATAACAGTATCGGCTCTATTGTGGCAGTTATAACAATGTCTATGCTTATGGCGCGGGGGTTGCGCTCAATAGCTGTGCTGCTGCTCTTTACCACAGGCTCGTTTATTTCGTTGCTGTTGTTGGTGCTAGCCAAGACACCACTCATTACGTCT
>BNUJ01000154.1 GCA_025997275.1 Deferribacterales bacterium | reverse complement strand
CATAGTTATTAAACACGCGCGTGTAAGCATTCTTAAAGCCTGCCTCGTGCGTGCCCCCCTCGTCATTGCGAATGTTATTAGTATAAGACATCAGCATTTCAGAATAAGAATCGTTATAGGCAAAAGCGAGTTCCACCTCTACATCTTGGCTATTGCCCGACATAAACACGGGCGGGTCAAACAACAAAGTCTTGCTCTTATTCAGGTAGCGCACATAGCCCACAATACCGCCAGTGTCCGCAAACTCATCTACCTGCCCTGTGCGCTCATCAGTAAAAATAATCCTAATGCCTTTATTTAAGAATGACAGCTCACGCAACCTGTGTGCAATCGTCTCATGTGTGAACTCTAACACTTCAAATATCTGATGGTCAGGCTTGAACTTGATAGCTACCCCAGTCTTGTTGCTATCTCCCACCCGCTCTAGCTTTGATGCCGGAACACCTCGCTCAAAACGTTGCTTATACTCGCCTCCGTCTCTGCATACAGTTGCTTCCAGCCATTCAGATAACGCATTCACCACCGACACACCCACGCCATGCAATCCGCCCGATGTTTTATACGATTTACTATCAAACTTGCCACCTGCGTGTAGCACTGTCAACACTACTTCTAGGGTTGGTTTGCCCGCTGTGGGGTGCATCCCTACCGGTATACCACGTCCATCGTCTGTAACGGTAACAGAGTCGTCTAAATGTATGGTAATAGTAATGTTCTTGGCGTAGCCCGCCATAGCCTCATCTATTGAGTTATCAACTACTTCATAGATTAAATGATGAAGCCCGCGCCCATCGGTTGACCCGATATACATACCCGGACGCTTACGGACAGGCTCCAGCCCCTCCAATACCTGTATGCTACTTTCATTATAAGTATTCCCAGTATTCGTATCCATACAATAAATGCTCCTTGTGGCTAAAACCACGTTTCAAGCGGTTAAACCTCTACTTGATTGCACCATTCACTATGAGTTACCCTTATTGCCTCTGCGTGGCGGGCGTCTGTTGTTGCCCTCTGAGCGGTCATATAGCTTTATAGTGAGCGGTTTAAGCTGCCCATCCCCCTCGCTAAATGTAGTGACGCCGCCTAACTGTTTAACAGCATTGTGTATTTCACGGCGAGCGATAGTTGACATCGGCTGCATGGTAATCGGCTTGCCACTGCGTTTTACTTGATGAGCAAGTTGAATAGCTTTCTCTTTCAATGGCTTTATGAACTTATCACGATAATTATCTACGTCCACCAGCACACGCACCACTGAGCCGACATCTGAACGGGTAAGCCTATCAACCAAATATTGCAAACTATCAAGAGTCGCCGCCTGCTTGCCCGTCAGCAGTGCGACAGAGGCAGACGTGATATTTAAGGTACATTTGGGCGGGTTGTTGATAACCTCAATATTGTAATCATCAAAACCGCCATTTGATAGTATATCTGATAGATACAGTCTCGCCTTGCGTGATAGATAGCGATAGTCATCAAACTCTATCTTAACTTTAGCCGCCCTCCTGCCAATGCCTAGAAAACCACCTGAACCGGCATCTACTATCTCAGATATCTTCACATAGTCTGTAGACGTGCCCTGTTCTATTATGAACTGGTCTAGTATCTTCTGCGGGGAACTACCCTCTACCTCAAAATAACGCATTTCCTATTACCTCACTTGTTCCAGCTTCTTTCGTTTATTGACAATAACCTGCTGAATGATAGATAAAATATTGTTTGTAGTCCAATATAGTGCAAGCCCTGACGGGAAGTTTATAAACATCACCGTAAATATTACAGGCATTAACATCATAACTTTTTGTTGAGTGGGGTCGCCCGCCGCTGGCGTCAGCTTCTGAACGACAAACATTGACAACCCCATAAGTATAGGCAACACATAATACGGGTCTTTTAGTGACAAATCCACTATCCAGCCTATAAATGGCGAGCCTTTAAGCTCCACTGATACGAGCAATGACTTATACAGGGCGAAAAATATCGGTATCTGCAACAACATCGGCAGACAGCCAGATACAGGGTTAGCATTGTGTTTTTTATACAAATCCATCATCGCAGTATTCAGCTTTTGCGGTTCGTCCTTAAACCGCTCTTTTAGTTTAGCTA
>BNUJ01000153.1 GCA_025997275.1 Deferribacterales bacterium | reverse complement strand
TATTCATACACGCGCATCACCTACCAGATGTTGTCGCTACCTTTAGTCTATCCGCTATCATTAAACAAGTTTTTGCGCTCTGCTGGGCTGAAACAGCCAGTTTATGCTAATTTTGAGCTTGATGTCAAGACTATGCATTACCCGCAGAACCCTATCAAGCTGGGCAAGTCTAATGGGCTGAATCTAGTAATGATACTGCTGGACGGCTGGCGTTGGGACGTCTTTACTGAGGACGTGTCGCCTAACATATATGAGCTGTCAAAACGTTCTTCGCAATTCTTGAACCATAATTCCAATGCTAACCACACTAGGCACGGGGTTTTCGCCTTCATATACAGCATAGCGGGGATGTATTGGAACACTGTCCTTGAGGGGCATACATCGCCTGTTTTGCTCAATGCTATGATAGATAATGGCTATCAAATGGGCGTTTATGGCAGTGCATCACTAGCTAGCCCTGAATTTAACAAGACTGCATTTGTGCGCGTTAAGGATTTAGATATTAAAACCGAAGGCGGTGGTGCTGAGTATAGAGACCAGACTATTACTAACAAGTTTATCAAGTTTATGGATGAGCGCGACAAGAGCAAGCCTTTTTTCTCGTTCTTATTCTATGACTCTACACACCCGTATGATTTTGATGTGGATATCTATACGCCTAAGTTTGAACCATACTATGGCGATAAGAAGAACTATCTTGACTTAGACAAAGACAAGAAAACCCTGCTGTTTAACAGGTACCTGAATTCCATAAACTATGTTGACATGCTTATTAAACGTGTGATTGATAGGCTAAAAGCTGAAAATCTGCTGGATAATACTATTATAGTCATTTCATCAGACCACGGAGAGTCCTTTGACGACTTAGGGCTAGGGGAGTGGGGGCATAACGGCAACTTTGCCGAATGTGAAACGCACGTACCGATGCTCATCTATCTGCCTAAAACGGTGGCTAAAAGCTACCAGCACACTACCACCCACATGGACGTAGCACCCACGCTGATGAAATATATGTTTAATGCTGAAAACGAGCCAAGCGATTATTCTGCAGGCTTGGATATATTCTCATCAGAACCGCGCAAGTATGTGTATATGCACGGTGCAGATAATTCTTATGGAATATCCATAGGGGACGGCAAGATTACGGTGTTTCCGGGCTACATCGGTGGAGCTTATGTGGTAGATGCGAAAACATATAGACGTTTGGATGAAAAGCCATCGCCCGATGTTTATAAATACGTGTTAGAGGAGCTGTCAAGGTTTAAGTGATGTTAATAACGAGAAACACCCGCATATATTTCAAGCTGTTTGCCTTCATTTGGGCATTGCTATTTGTCGCACGCTTAGTCTTTTTTGCGTGGCAACGAACCGCCATAACTGATGCGGCTACTGGCGATATATTATGGGCACTATTCATAGGCTTTAAGTTTGATGGCAGATTAACGGCACTTTTATCAGTGCTAATATATCTAATTACACTTATAATTAAAAAGCTTAATAAGAGCCACTATTTGCCAGCATTTTATCGCACAATATTCTTTCTAATAGCACTTGTTTATGCGGCTGATTTTGGCTACTACGCCTACCAGCACGTCCGCATCCGCTTTGATATATTCGGACTTGCTACCGATGTGAACGAGGCTGCTGGTATGGTGTGGCAGAGCTATAATGTAGTTTTGATAGTTCTAGCTATGGCGGCTCTTACATTTATAAGTGGCAAAATTACCACAAAAATATTTGAAGGCTGGGGTAGTGCGAAAACATCATTAAAAGTTAAAGCCCTATCTCTACTTCTCGCTATTGTGAGCACTGCTTACGTTGCTTATGGACGCTATATTATTACAAAATATCCGCTGCTCTGGGGGGATGCTTATTTCTCGCAGAACGAGGCTATTACGGCACTTGCAATCAACCCCATCCATAATCTATACGACACCAAGCCGACAAAAAAGACTTTTGTCTATGACTTAGAAAGTGTTCGGCGTTATTATCCTATAGTTGCCTCATATCTAAGAGCAGACAGGACAACCGATAATGAAAAAAACTTGCGTTTTGATAGATATGTAAAGGGTAATGAGAAGTTGCAAAAAGTTCAGCCCAATGTGGTGGTTATCGTGATGGAATCGCTATCAACACACCAGACTACATTTATGGACGAACAGCTAATAACTACGCCGTTT
>BNUJ01000152.1 GCA_025997275.1 Deferribacterales bacterium | reverse complement strand
CAAGATTACAAGCAAGCCTTTGAGTGGCACACAAAAGCTGCCGAGCAAGGGGAAGCAAGCGCACAATTTAATTTGGGTGTCTTATACGATTATGGACGGGGAGTAGAACAAGACTACAAGAAGGCCTTTGAGTGGTACACAAAAGCTGCCGAACAGGGAAATGCAGACGCACAACATAATTTGGGCTATCTTTATGAAAATGGACAGGGAGTAGAACAGGACTACAAGAAAGCCTTTGAATGCTACACAAAGGCTGCCGAACAGGGGGTAGCAAACGCACAATGTGGTTTAGGTGTCTTATACAATTATGGACAAGGGGTAGCGCAGGACTACAAGAAAGCCTTTGAGTGGTTTGTGAAAGCGGCAAAAGGAGGAGACGCACTGGCGCGACGCCACTTGAGAAATATGTATTTCAAGAGACAAGCGATAAAGAAGGACTACAAGGAAGACTTTGAAGGGGTAAAGCAGGACTACAAGAAAGCCTTTGAATGGTTCACAAAAGCTGCCGAGCAGGGGGTAGCATACGCACAATGTTATTTGGGTGACTCATACCAGTATGGATTTGGAGTAGAACAGGACTACAAGAAAGCCTTTGAATGGTTCACAAAAGCTGCCGAACAGGGGGTAGCAGACGCACAACATAATTTAGGTGTCTTATACCATTATGGACATGGAGTAGAACAAGACTACAAGAAAGCCTTTGAGTTGTTCGCAAAAGCGGCCGAACAGGGGGTAGCAATCGCACAATCTTGTTTGGGCTATCTTTATGAAAATGGATGGGGAGTAGAACAGAACTACAAGAAAGCCTTTGAATGCTACATAAAGGCTGCCGAGCAGGGGGATGAGGACGCTAAGAATACGCTAGTTGAAATGCGCGAAAAAGGGCTTATTGTCGGCAAGTGAAAGTCCTATTCAACTGACAAGGTTTGCAAGTTAGTTCTATATTTCCTATCCAGCCGAGTCTTTACGTCAGCTAGGCTGACAACTCTGCCTTCGCGAATATCCTGCAAGCCAGCGGCAAGCTGTTTATATAACTCTAGCTTATCGGTTATTTCGTTATAGCATTCAACGCTCATTACCGCTAAATCGCCCTTGCCGTTCTTTGTGATAAAGACTGGTTCGTTTTGCGTAAATCAACACTAGGTCTTATCTCTGGCATAGTAGCTCCTCCATATATCATAAATATATACTTAATTATGATATATAAAATGCTTTTTGTCTATACCTCAAGATTGCAACTGAATATAGTTATTTCATCCTCTTGAATGCCTCATCTATAGCCACCTCATCAAAGCCGTCTATACGAACACCATTTATGTATAGCACAGGGGTAGAGCGGATGTTCAGCATACGAGCATTGCTACGTCCCGCCTCTAGTTTCACGTCAACACCGGGGGAGTATAGTAGCTCCCGAAACTTAGCAGAATCGTCCGCTTGTTTAGAAAAGTAGCTGATTACTTGAGCATCAGTCATATCAAGTAGTTTATCATCAGAAAAGAGTTCATGAGCAAAGTTTTTGCCAACCAAAAGCCCTGCCTCAAATATACGGGCAAACAGTTCCGCTTTTTTGTGTATATTTAACGGCATGTGTGATATATAGACCACCACGTCATCGCTACCTCTAGCCTGTAGTTTTTTCTCTATATACTCATTTGCTTTGCGGCAGAAAGGACATTCAAAATCTGTTATCTTAACCACTACATTCTTCGCTCCATTAGTGCCAGCAAGTATTGATAGCTTAGAGGTGTCAAGGTATTCGGCGAGCAGTTGCTCGGTGGTGGCAGAGCGAGTGCGGACATCCATGAGGTCGTCAGTTATATAGTTACCGTTAAAGAGGACGAATTGGTCTTGTGTTACATTCATCTGCGGAACGGATATCGTCACCTGAAAAAGGTAGAAATCGCTATTCGTCACCTTTTTTAACCGCTTAACTTGCACGTCGGCATCAACGTTGCGCTCCCTCATCGTCTCCTGAATAAACTGCTTGAGGGCAACATCCATCCTGTCAGCTCCAGAGCAGGATATGCAAAGGGCTACGGAAAACAGAACTGTTAAGACTGTTAAAATGAGACGCTTCATCTGGCATACTCCATAAATTAAGTTAAAAAAATAACAGAGCGACCTTTCACAATCGCTCTATTAGGAAAAGCTATTTCACTTTTTCCTTGAATTCCTTACCAGC
>BNUJ01000151.1 GCA_025997275.1 Deferribacterales bacterium | reverse complement strand
GATTAAACGGATTGAAGCCCAAAATATGCTCGTAAGCTTCATAAGCATTTTTGACTTCAGCTATTTCGCGCGGATTTCCAACAATCTTTTTGCCGTTGATAACATCGGTTATCTGTTCAAGCGAAAGGGTGTTACCCTCTATGGCGGTGGAAGATTGTATAGAGCGCAGGCGACTCACTTTGCGCAAATGCAAGTTGCGGCCATATTCGCCAGAACCTTTGATTTTCCCGATATGCTCGGAAATCTGGGCTACAAGGTTTGTTATTTTCTCGGTAATGGAAAATGGCGGTTGTTTCATTTTGCACCGTCTTCTATGTCCGCAATGATTGCGTCTATTTCCGTGCGGAGTGTGTTTTCCCGCGCCACTATCTGTGCAATCCGCGCGTTCAGTTCCATTATATCCACCGCCTCGCGCGTGTCCTTTTGTGCGACATAGGTGCTGACCGATATGTTGTAATCGTGTCCGGCAATTTCCGAATTATCAACCAATCGCGCAAAGTATTCCGAATCTTTGCGTTCTATGAATGCGGCTAGGATTTTCTCTATATTCGCGGCGCTCAATTTGTTTTTGGCGCTTCCGCGAACAAACTCGGCGCTTGCGTCGATGAACAGCGTCTTGTTTTCGCTCTTATTCTTTTTCAGAACCAGAACGCTGGTCGCGATTGTCGTTCCAAAGAACAGATCCGGCGGCAGCTGGATAACCGCGTCAACAAAGTTATTGTCTATCAGGTATTTTCTGATTTTCTGCTCCGCTCCGCCGCGATACATGATGCCCGGGAAGCAGACTATCGCCGCCGTGCCGTTCGTTGCCAGCCACGAAAGCGAGTGCATGATAAACGCAAGGTCGGCCTTGCTTTTCGGGGCGAGGATGCCGGCGGGAGTGAATCTCTCGTCGTTTATCAAAATCGGATTGCCGTCGCCGTCCCAATGAATGGAATACGGCGGATTGGAAACGATTGCCTCGAACGGCTCGTCATCCCAGTGCTTGGGTTCAAGCAGGGTGTCGCCGTGCGCGATGTCAAAGTTTTCATAGTTTATATCGTGCAGGAACATATTGATGCGGCAGAGGTTGTAGGTCGTTATGTTGCTTTCTTGCCCATAGAAGCCGTTGCGAACATTATCCTTGCCCAGAATTTTGGCGAACTTCAGCAAGAGCGAGCCCGAGCCGCAGGCTGGGTCATAAACCTTGTTGACCTCGGTTTTGCCGACAACGGCGATTTTGGTCAGCAGCTCGGAGACTTCCTGCGGCGTGAAGAACTCGCCGCCGCTTTTGCCCGCGTTGGCCGCATACATTGTCATCAGGTATTCGTAGGCGTCGCCGAAAACATCAATCGTATTGTCGCCGTAATTGCCCAATTCCAAATCGCCGATAGCATTCATCAGTTTAGCAAGAAGTTCATTGCGCTTTGCGACTGTTGCGCCCAGCTTGTTGCTGTTGACATCAATGTCGTCGAACAAGTCTTTCATATCGCTTTCGCTGTCCGTTCCGGCAGCCGAATTCTCAATGTTCGTGAAAACCCGTTCCAGCGTTTCATTCAAGTTCGCGTCATTGCTGGCATTCCTGCGGACATTTGCAAACAATTCGGACGGATAGATGAAAAATCCCTTGGTGGTTAAAATATCCTCGCGGCCGTTTTTCGCGGCGGCATCGGAAAGACCGGCATAATCAAAATCTTTTTCGCCCGCCTCAAACTGCACGCCGTTGATGTATTGCGAAAGATTTTCGGAAATAAAACGATAAAACAGCATTCCAAGAACATACTGCTTGAAATCCCAGCCGTCTACAGACCCGCGCAAATCGTTCGCTATCCGCCAAATTGTTTGGTGCAGATTGCCACGCTCCTGCTCTTTTTTGTTGTCTGTCGCCATCTTGTAATCCCTTGTTTTCCAGATTAGGGGCTGACATAGATAAAATTATTTTGGTTCAAGCCTAGTTTAGAGAAAATTTCTAGTCTCCCCTTGTGGAGTGTTTTGTAGCACATTATAAACACCGAGTCAAATGTTTTTTTGTTCAACACAAAATATTTCTATTTAATTCCTTTACAATCCCGCTGTAATGGCGTTTTTCTGAACTCTTTCAGCAAGATTTTATATATATCTTCTCGCCTATGATTAAAACGCCATTCCGTCTCTTTAAGGTGTAATATAAAACTCTTGGGGTTTATCCCCCTAAACTTTGCAAGCCTTGTCTTGGCTATCCCCCAAAAGTTCTCTATCCCATTCACATGCGCCCTGCCAT
>BNUJ01000150.1 GCA_025997275.1 Deferribacterales bacterium | reverse complement strand
ACGCACTAACAGAAGTCGTTTGTTTCTTTAACTCAGTAGTCAAGTTAAAATAAAATTTAGGTAGCTTTGCAGTCTTTGTAAAACCCCACGCCTTATCGCTCAATGCAATAAACGCCAGACCGGGAGGCAACATTAACGCCTTTTGCGAACCTGTAATGAGTATATCTATTCCCCATTCGTCCATTTTGGTGTCATACACGCCCACAGTCGTGATGCCATCCACCACAAAAATTGTATTTTTATAGTTCTTTATAAGCTCCGCAAGCTCTTTAATTGGGTGGTATACAGTAGTAGAAGTTTCGCTCCCTTGTATGAAAACGGCACGGGTGTCGGGGTGCTTGTCCAAATAACCCTTTACATCCTCAACTTTAGCCGCATAGCCCCAATCATAGGTTAGCTCGTCCACTACTAGCCCATAAGCTTTAACAATATTAACCCAACGTTCGCCAAACTTACCCGCATTGATAACAAGCACCCGAACGCCAGCAGACAACGTATTAACTACAGATGCCTCCATAGCCCCAGTGCCACTACAAGCGAGAATCAACACATCACGAGAGGTGCCAAACACTGCCCTTAACTCTCTGCGTGCATCCTGAAACAACGCCTCAAAACGAGGGTCGTGGTGGTGCATTATGGGTTTGGCCATTTCCAAAAGAGATTCTTCTGGAATAGGTGTAGGTCCAGGTGCTATCAAATAATCTTTTAGCATAAACTACCCCTTAAAACATAACGAAACAACAGATATTGTATCACTATTTAATGAAATAAGCAAGGGGTAAAATGGCAGGGGTGGCTGAAAACTATTTTTTGCTCCATAGGCGCATACCGCTACTGATATATTCCCCCTCGTAGCCACGTTCTTGTAATAACTTTGCGGCTAGCGCATTGTAGCGGCTAGTGTTGGCACTCACTGACTCACGCTCATCATTTTCACGGGTAATGAGTATATCTATTCCCCATTCGTCCATTTTGGTGTCATACACGCCCACAGTCGTGATGCCATCCACCACAAAAATTGTATTTTTATAGTTCTTTATAAGCTCCGCAAGCTCTTTAATTGGGTGGTATACAGTAGTAGAAGTTTCGCTCCCTTGTATGAAAACGGCACGGGTGTCGGGGTGCTTGTCCAAATAACCCTTTACATCCTCAACTTTAGCCGCATAGCCCCAATCATAGGTTAGCTCGTCCACTACTAGCCCATAAGCTTTAACAATATTAACCCAACGTTCGCCAAACTTACCCGCATTGATAACAAGCACCCGAACGCCAGCAGACAACGTATTAACTACAGATGCCTCCATAGCCCCAGTGCCACTACAAGCGAGAATCAACACATCACGAGAGGTGCCAAACACTGCCCTTAACTCTCTGCGTGCATCCTGAAACAACGCCTCAAAACGAGGGTCGTGGTGGTGCATTATGGGTTTGGCCATTTCCAAAAGAGATTCTTCTGGAATAGGTGTAGGTCCAGGTGCTATCAAATAATCTTTTAGCATAAACTACCCCTTAAAACATAACGAAACAACAGATATTGTATCACTATTTAATGAAATAAGCAAGGGGTAAAATGGCAGGGGTGGCTGAAAACTATTTTTTGCTCCATAGGCGCATACCGCTACTGATATATTCCCCCTCGTAGCCACGTTCTTGTAATAACTTTGCGGCTAGCGCATTGTAGCGGCTAGTGTTGGCACTCACTGACTCACGCTCATCATTTTCACGGGTAATGAGTCTGTCGGATGCCACCTCGTCTATAATTTTCAACAATCTGTCATAGTTATCATCATCTACGTTCACTATTATGCTTTTATCAAATGACATTAGGTATGGCATAAACACAAGGCTATTAGCAAACACAATGATAGGCACATTATGGTTACTCTCAACCAAAGTTGTCAAACTGGGCTTGTCCTGCACTGTTAGCTGGTCTAAATGCTTAAAAGTTGAGCTTATAAAAATGAAAGCAACCATTAGCCCTGCAAACACGCTGCGAGACAACTTGCCATCCGATAGCGTCCAGAGCAAGAAAACAATAGTTAGTGCTATCGTGGGGAATATAGGATAAACATAGCGAGGCGGTCTCCCCGCACCAATATTAGGCAGAATTATAATGTAGCAGACCATAGCTATTAGCAACAAAGCGAGCACCACAAAGTTAGCTCTTTTATCAGAAACAAAACGTTTTATTCCAACTGCCCGCACCTGAACGACAAGCATAACAGCCCCTATAAACGCTATGTAATAAAAGCCCTCTGCAAATAAAAATCTGTTTATATGACCAATATATGCCGTAATAACTCGT
>BNUJ01000149.1 GCA_025997275.1 Deferribacterales bacterium | reverse complement strand
TTGTTGCATCAACCCCGACATAATTTATTTCTTCAGGACCATATTCACCATCGGTATGCCAATCGTCAGCTTTCACCCCATCCGTTATCCCTTGACTAAAATAAAGCACCCCCTCTCTACTAGGAGTCGCACAACCCGCAAGCAAGAATATTGAAACTGAAGCAAACAGAAGTAAGTTTCCTATCGCTGGCTTACCTTTCATAAGATGCTCCCATATCTAATCTGTGTGTATTGTACTCAAGCAATAACGGCAATATATCGCTAGGTATTATATCTGCCAGCTGAGAGGAAAACAAAAGCTTGATAGTGTGTTTAGTCATCATATAGTCCTAATTATTCCACCTCATAAGGCTCTCCATCTACTTCCAAATTCATCGTTTCATAAATTTTACAGCCAGTCTCATCGCAACTCATTCTAGCATATCTATATTCATTAGATGGACGATTATCGCGTGGCATAGCAAGAGTACGTTGCAGTTGAAAAGTGCAACCTCTGGGCAAACTATCTAATTTAGATACTTTTATCCCCCAGCATTCCTCAGATGCGGAATCTATATATATCTTCTTGTCTCTATATACCATAAAACTATAATCACCGTCCATCCCTGTTTTACTCACATATACCTCCTGAACCAAACTTGGCACAAAATCAACGTATGAGTTATAATAGAACTTCTCTGTTTCCTCATCTATTTGTGGAGCAGCCATGAAAGCCTTCATACTTAATCCCTCTGTATTAAAATATCTAAAAAATCCACGCATCGGCTCTAGTTCTTTACAGCCGCTACTATCACACAAATATTGAGCAGACGATTTTTTGCCATCAATACCGTAGTTACTCCCGCCTATAATAAATTTACAATCTTTGGGTAATAGCTTAAAAGGATTGTTGCCCTCTATTCCAATCCCTATACATGCTTTTGTCATATTGTTACTAATGTGTGCACTTATAGGTATCTTTAAGTCGCCATACAGCAGTAAAGAGAGCTCTCCTTCACCATAAGCCAGATATATTTTAGACACTTTCGTATAATCAAAACCATTAATTTCCGTAAGCCACTCTTTATCGCGAATACGTAGCCAACTTTCGTCATCAGAAATAGGTCCTACTATAAATTTAGCTTCACCCGCAAAAAAAGCTTGTGTTCCAAAATATAATAGCACCACAAATAATAGCACCACAAATAGTAACGCCTTTTTCATATCTAGCCTCCCTTACTCCTTTTATTTTCCAGAAAATATAATGATAGGATTTTCATGTTTTTGTTTTATCCTTGTATAACACCTTTATACAATTACACTAAAAACATGTCAAGATTTTATTTGACTATTCATAAAGATTTTGGGGCTGACATAATGATTTCTTCCACTCTAGCTACAACCTTGTCTAGTGCCTCTCTACACACCGGCGATAGCTCCACCCCTGCATTCATATTATCTGAAATTACCCCCAAGAATATTATCTCTTTAGGGCACTGCCCCCGTAGCTCTGCAATTAGCAACGTTTCCTGAAAACCTATCTGGTGTTGCGATAGCTTCACAGGTATTTTATCTAGCATTATATCGTCTTTGCTATACTCTACAATAGTTCCCGCCGCTCCGTCAGCCGCAACAGCGTCTATCAACACCAACAAATCGCACCCCTCAAAGAGCGGCGCACTGAGTAGTCCCAGTGTTCCACCATCATAGACTGATACGTTATCGGGAAAGGTATATTTTGACAACTCTCTAACCGCATGAACCCCGAACCCCTCATCAGATAAGAGCAAATTACCAATTCCAAGCACCACAATATTTTTCATTAGTTCATACTAGCCTGCACCAATCAAGTTAGAGAGACCACCTTCAATAAAGCCTTTCCCCTTGCCACCAACGGCAAAGAAACTAGCCCATGAGAAAAATGCCACCCAAGTGATGAGATAGCCACCAATGTGGTGACTAACAGCCGTCCAAACAACTGCAAGGAGACCTATGCTAACCGCAGCAGAAAGATGAAAGTTCATTTGAAACTCCTTAAATAATAAAATCAAACAATGATTGAAGTTAGCATAAGTAAGATGATAAAGTCAAATTTTTGTGGCAACCTTTCAATGGGTAAGCAAATGTAAGATATGAGTAGAAATTTCATATTTCCTATGCTATACTAAGTAAATGAGTATTTTAGGCGATTTTAAGGAGATGTCGCGTCAGTTGCGTAAGACCATTGTTCTACCAGAGGGCACAGAGCCTAGAACGGTTGAGGCGGCGGCAACTATAGTGAAAGACAGACTTGCACGCCTCATAATGCTTGGCAATCCCGATGAAATCAACTCTAAAATGAAAGAACATGGCG
>BNUJ01000148.1 GCA_025997275.1 Deferribacterales bacterium | reverse complement strand
CTCGCTTGATAAGGTCACCGCTGCCCCAAGCACAAACGCCGCTATACACGAACCAGCAGAAATCATCTTAGTAACAGCCACTACAAATATAAACACCAACGCCGCTAGTCCTATCTGCACTGGGGCAAGCGCAAAAAACACCCCCAACCCAGTCGCTACCCCCTTGCCACCAGTGAACTTTAGATAGACTGGATACATGTGCCCCAAGAACGTACAAGTCGCACAGACAAGCACCCCATCAAGCGGTAGCTCAAGCCATACACGCACAATATAGATAGGTATGAACCCTTTCAGCGCATCCAACACCAACACCAGCGCAAACGCCCACTGCCCCAACGCCCTGCCAGCATTAGTCGCACCAACATTGCCACTGCCCACACCGCGAACATCTATCCCCTTGACCCACTTCACCAGCAGATACGCAGTGGGGATAGCTCCCGCTAAATAACACACAATCGCAGCTAATATAACCTCAACAACCAGCATACAATAACTCCTGCAAATCTAGCTCTATTTGCCAGTTTTTAGTCGTTCCCAATATTCTTCATACATAATCACCGCTTCGCCTATGTCGTCTTGATACGAAGCAGCCCTTAAATCAACCTCTGTGGGGTTCATCAGCCTATTGCCCCTAACCTCAGGCGACATCAGCTCCAGAGCCGCCTTATTAGGCGTTGAGTATGAAAACTCCTCAGCCACAACCTTAGCTACCTCTGGACGCATTAAGAAATCTATAAATTTATAAGCATTTTCAATGTTTTCTGCACCTTTGGGTATTGATACGCAATCTACCCACAAAATAGCCCCGTCTTTCGGGAACACGGCGCGAATATCGCGGTTTATCTTTATAGCATTGTCAAGCTCCCCCGTCCATATAAGCCCAATCGTCACTTCATTGTTGATAAACGGCTGTTTCTGCGAATCGCTGTTAAATACACGCACACTAGGCAATAGCTTTTGCAGTTTAACAAACGCCCTTTCAAGGTCAGCTCTATTAGTAGAGTTCGGATTAGCACCCAATGTTATAAGTGCCCTCATCATACTATGTATCTAAGATGGCAAAAGAAGGGCTACTGCATGAGATAGACCATTCCAAGCTGTCTAACTTGAAAAATATGCTACAGGGCGTTATGAATCAACCTTATGACAAAGGCAACCGCTACTCAATCCCGTATCTGTGGGGTGCTACCATAATAGGCTATAATGCTAAGGTAATCAAGCGTGAGATTACATCTTGGGATGATTTGTGGTTGCCAGAGTTCAAGGGCAAGGTTATGTTGCCTAACGATGTGCGGGAAGTATTCCAGATGGCACTTATAACATTGGGTGCTAATCCGAACTCTACTAATAGAGCTGACCTTGAAAGGGCGTTTGTTAAACTGCAAAAGCTATTGCCTAGTGTGCGTGTATTTAACAGCGATTCGCAGAAACAGCCGTTTATCAACAATGAAGTGACGATTGGGCTTATATGGACGGGGGAGCTTGACAATGCTATAAAGATAAACCGCGATATTCGCGCCGTGTTCCCGAAAGACGGGGCTATTTTGTGGGTAGATTGCGTATCAATACCCAAAGGTGCAGAAAACATTGAAAATGCTTATAAATTTATAGATTTCTTAATGCGTCCAGAGGTAGCTAAGGTTGTGGCTGAGGAGTTTTCATACTCAACGCCTAATAAGGCGGCTCTGGAGCTGATGTCGCCTGAGGTTAGGGGCAATAGGCTGATGAACCCCACAGAGGTTGATTTAAGGGCTGCTTCGTATCAAGACGACATAGGCGAAGCGGTGATTATGTATGAAGAATATTGGGAACGACTAAAAACTGGCAAATAGAGCTAGATTTGCAGGAGTTATTGTATGCTGGTTGTTGAGGTTATATTAGCTGCGATTGTGTGTTATTTAGCGGGAGCTATCCCCACTGCGTATCTGCTGGTGAAGTGGGTCAAGGGGATAGATGTTCGCGGTGTGGGCAGTGGCAATGTTGGTGCGACTAATGCTGGCAGGGCGTTGGGGCAGTGGGCGTTTGCGCTGGTGTTGGTGTTGGATGCGCTGAAAGGGTTCATACCTATCTATATTGTGCGTGTATGGCTTGAGCTACCGCTTGATGGGGTGCTTGTCTGTGCGACTTGTACGTTCTTGGGGCACATGTATCCAGTCTATCTAAAGTTCACTGGTGGCAAGGGGGTAGCGACTGGGTTGGGGGTGTTTTTTGCGCTTGCCCCAGTGCAGATAGGACTAGCGGCGTTGGTGTTTATATTTGTAGTGGCTGTTACTAAGATGATTTCTGCTGGTTCGTGTATAGCGGCGTTTGTGCTTGGGGCAGCGGTGACCTTATCAAGCGAG
>BNUJ01000147.1 GCA_025997275.1 Deferribacterales bacterium | reverse complement strand
AGCTCATTAAGATTGTTCCTAGAAAGTCCTGTTTTTTTAGTAATATCGTCATATTTATACGTTGCAAGCTCTGTGCTACAATTATCAAGCAGGTGTTTAATCTTTTCTACGTCTTTCGGTAGTGCGCCTATCTGCGGTAGCTGGGCTATAACGCATTCGGTAAAGTTTTGACTGGCAACCCCTACAGGTTCAAAGGTTTTTATCTTGTCTAAAACATTCTCTACCTGCGCAAGCATTACATTGCAATCTCTGGCAATCTCTTCAATATCAGCACGGAAATAACCGTCTTCTGATAAATTGCCTATAATCTCAAGACCTATCCGCACGTCATCATCGGCAAGTCCCGCTGTCTTTAGTTGGAATAAAAGATGTTCTGACAGCGATGTGTTAGCGGATATAGCCTGTTCCTGATTAAAATCATCATCTAATCGCTTGGTGCTCCTATGGTATCCGTCCCATTCCTCGTGTTTAATGTCGTCTGGGTGCTTGGCGGTGTCGTCTATCTCAAGGATGGGGTTATTCTGTATGTATTCAGATAGCTCCTGAGCCAGCTCAGCCACAGGCATCTGCAATAGCTCCAAAGAATGTTTCATCTTCTGCGAGAGAAAAAGCTTCTGTCTGTTTGCTGTGGCAAGTCCTATGCCTAAGTTCATCCTATTCATAGCTAAATTTTGAAATCCTTCCCTAGATACTTATTTATTACGTCCTCGTGGGTCACCACGTCATTTGGCGCACCCTCAGTCAAGATATGCCCATCTCCTACAATATAAGCATAGTCCGTTATTTTTAACGTGTCGCGCACGTTGTGGTCTGTTATTAAAACACCAATTCCTTTTTCTTTCAAGGAAAAAACCATCTGCTGAATATCTGCTACGCTGATAGGGTCTATGCCCGCAAAAGGTTCATCCAGCAGTATAAAATCAGGCTCTCCAGCCAGACAGCGCGCTATCTCACAACGCCGCCGCTCGCCACCCGATAGTGTATAACCATAGCTATCAGCCACGTGCTCCAGCCTAAACTCGCCTATAAGCTCTTGCGCACGAGCTTTGCAGTCTTGGCGCGACTGTTTCCTAAACTCCAATGCTGCAATAATATTGTCATAAACCGTCATCTTGCGGAATATTGATGCCTCTTGTGGCAAGTAGCCTATGCCCGCCATGCAACGCTGATACATCGGCATACGGGCTATGCTCTTCCCCCACAGCTCAATATCTCCGCCATCTGGCTTGATAAGTCCCACTATCATATAAAACGTAGTGCTCTTGCCCGCGCCATTAGGTCCCAATAGCCCAACGATAACACCCTTATCAAGCGCAATAGATACATTGCTCACCACAGTGCGCCCGTCAAACTCTTTTCGCAGATTGATTGCTTTCAGGCTCATTTCTTAGGCGCCTTCTTAAAGTTAATTTTCACAGTTTCGTTGTCCTGCCCCATCTTAAACTCGTGCGTTTCATACTGGAATACCGCACGGCTACCCTCCATAAAACTATCTCCCTGCCACACCATCACGTCCCCTGTCAGGACGATATATTTACTGGCTTGGTCTATCTCCGCACGCGCCGCCATAGCTAGCATATCAATAGTTTTTAGGTTCACATTGCCGCGCCCGTCCAACTTGCGGACCCCGCCGTTCTTATTCATCATCACATCCAATGTATCAGCTGTGACAGTGTAATTATCATTTATCACTATAACATTGCCCACTAAACGAGAGCGGTTCTCATTAGAATAATAACTCATTTTATTAGAGCTTAATTTAATAGCAGAACTGCCATTCTGCACAACATCCTGCGCCATAGCTAGTGCCGCAAAACACACTGCCAGCAACAGCACAAAGAGCAACCTCATTCTTTTTTTCCATCAATAGTCATATCTACTGCGCCTGCAAAGGTGGTAACGCCCGTCTTACCGTCGTATAGCACCTCGTCAGATTTGATAATAGCACCTAATTGCTGTATACGAATGCCGTTATTCAATACGCCCGTATCATCTAAAAAACTATACAAAAAGGTTGTGTCGTTATCCCCTGTATAGGATAGGCTATTCCATTTGCCAACAATGCCACCCGCAGCGTTAAGCTGTTTGCCTATATAGAGTGAACCGCTGTCGGCGTAGTTTGTCATAGAGTATCTGCTATTGTTGATTGACAGAGTAGTTTTTTCAAGGATAATTGCCTCCTGTATGCCGTTAAAATAAGCATTCTGTGCAGTTAAAATGGCTGTTCTGCTATTAAATTAAGCTCTAATAAAATGAGTTATTATTCTAATGAGAACCGCTCTCGTTTAGTGGGCAATGTTATAGTGATAAATGATAATTACACTGTCACAGCTGATACATTGGATGTGAT
>BNUJ01000146.1 GCA_025997275.1 Deferribacterales bacterium | reverse complement strand
AGTAGCGAAACCGCCCTTCATCGTAGCTCGCCTCAAAGGTTTGTTCTATTAAACGAACTGCTTCAGTTTTTAACATTATTTGCTCCCGATAACCAATATTTAGAGCTAAATCTCTATATCCCCTTTTACATACAGATAACACCCAAAGTTCTTCATAAAGCCTGTTATTCTATCTACATAACTACGTTGTGTCGGATTTCGGTGAGCACGGTTTGCCACATAAGCTTTCATTGTCATGAACTGATTAGCTACTGAATTTTTTCTAAATAGTTTTATCGTACCTTCCAGCTGTTCAGTAGCTTTACGCACCCAGCCCTTATGCCTATCGTCTTTAAGCTCAACGAATACAATGGTTTTATCATACTTCAATAGAGCATCGCAACGTTTTTCGTCCTTAAACCCCATCGCCTCAAGCACAGGCGGATTATTGTCAATGGCAACAAAGCCGACCTCTACTTTTTGGCTATTATTTACAATAGCAAGCCATTTGTCAGCTTTATTCTCTACTTTAGTGTCTGTATAAGCGGGTTTTTGTGTTGATTTACCATAGTCACAAAGCCCAAATTCCTTTTCAGTCATAATTTTTGCATCATCTAAAAAACTCATACGGACATCTCCTGCCTAATATCTAACAGTTTATAAAACTGTTCATTTATGCTATCTAAAGCCAAGTTTAGCTTGTTATCTGATGTTGGCAAATTTGCTACCAAAGGAAGCTTTTTAGTCGTTCCCTTGCTAAACTGGTAAATAACTAGTTCTTTCAGTGGAATAAATGCCCCTTGAGGAACAATTTTTAGTAATTTTTTCTGAAGTTTATCCTTATTGCTAGAACTATTTAATTCTTTATATAAGTTGCCCGCCTCAACCAATAAAGTAAGGTAATCAATTATATATGGGCTATGTGTTGTTATTACCAGCCTATTTCCAACCACGCTATTAGTGTATCCAACAAGTTTTTGGAGCAAGTCTTGTTGAGACTTTGGATATAGATTTAGTTCTGGTTCTTCTATCACGCCTATAAACACCTTTTTATTAAATCGTCCCCCAAGTTCTGACATAGCCGCACGTTTTTGCATCTCCAACAATCCGTTGTTGGATACAATTGCGGCAGCTTCCTTGCTAAAACGTTTAAGTTCATCTAGTGTCATATCAGAGCCTTTTTTGGCTATTATTTTCTCAATAAGAGCATTATAAATTACAAGTAGCGGTGCCACTGATTGAATACCGCTAGAAGCCTCCGACAAGTCTATTCTATACGTTTTGTTCTTGTCCTCAACATAAACACTGCCACGACTCTCATCATAGCCGACCACAATATTATTAAAGGGCATTTCAAGAGGACTAAGCAACGTTTTTCGCGCCAATTCATAGTCTTGCACAAAAGTTAACAAGGCATCCGAAAGTTTGCATTTGCTCAAATCATTCACGTTTGAGACAAAACTACGTTCAGCTGGCACATACAATATTTGCGGAAGCGCATATTCAGATATTGCTTTCTCTTGTTTATCTATGTATAGCCGTCCTTTTTTATAGGTAAAAGCGTAAACACTCCCCTCATAATGAAGTTCTGAACTGTCAGTGAAATAATTCTCAAGCCTGTGGTAATTTAATAGCTCTGTCTTAAAATATTTACTTTTTTCAAAATAGTTTTTATCATAATCCCCACGAACCAGCGATTTCTCCATCCACATAAACGTAGAGAGAGCTTTAGCGACAGTGCTTTTGCCACTACCATTATCACCCACAAAGAAAGTGAACTTAGCTATATTCAAGCTAGCTTGAGCAATGGGACCAAAGATTATAAGCTCTATGTGCATAACGTGATACATATATTCAACTTCTTCCCAACGTCAGAGGCAGAACAGGATATACAGCTAGAGGAGAGTATTATCTCTACGATCAACGCTTTTCATAGTGTTCTTGGGGAGGATGCAAAATATCTAACTGACAAAGAGCTTGTGGCTCAGCACGACTTTAGAGGTGATAAATACCTTAAAGCACTAGAAAAAACCGATGCAGAGGACGAATATGATGAAGATGATGGTGAGGCGTCTATCTTAACATATCTAAGACTCTTGCGTGACATACGTGATAACGACACTGGGCTGTTCACACGAATTAAAGAGTTGCCCAAAAAGATTCGTAGCACGCAAAAGACTGCTGACGCTGGCACCTCTGCCCTTTTAACATTTTTCCGCAAAGGGCGGATAAAGAAATTTGTCCATTCTGCTAATGGACAGGAACCGCGCGAACTAATGCTGTCTGATGCGATAAAAATGTTTGAAGCCACAAAGGGTGAGGCTAGACAGCCTCTGCCAACTGCCTATTATAAGCTACTCGCCCAAAATAAAGAGTCTCTCACGACTATCTTGC
>BNUJ01000145.1 GCA_025997275.1 Deferribacterales bacterium | reverse complement strand
CATCTCTTTTTCTTAGCACCTGCAATATATCAGCCGTGCCTTTCAGAGCGCAATGAACTTGGTTGTAGTAGTTTTGATATGTGAGTTTCTTTGGGTGTTCCCTATCTATGGAACAGTTGCTATTTGTAATAAGGGTAGGGTGACCGCCTAACAGATGATAGAAGTGGAATGTTGATTTATCTGATGTATCCGCCACCTCTAGCACGGCGCGCACATCGTCAAGCATTGTATCTTGCGGGTAGTTTCGTATGATAGTTTTAGGGTCTATTACACTTTTGGTATTGCTAAAACGCCTAGACGGATAGTTTATGGCAGCGTTATACTTAAACAAATAGGGCATAGCCTGCAACTTTGCCAGATAATCTATTCGCATCTTGATAAAACCTTTGGTAAGTATAGATAAATCTTCTGTTAAAGAATCGTCCGATGATAAGGGCATTAACACGGTGTCGGTAGCGGAAGAGACAAATAGCCAGTTGTAATTTAACTGATTGAAATAGTTAACGAGTGATTCTTCAGCACCTACAATGCGATATCTATGGTCTTCCATATATTCAACATCATAATATAGTCCAGTTGCAATAGAGGGTATGGACTGAAACGTGAATCCTCCAGTGCCTATGTTATTAGTAAAATTGATAAACCCATTAAACTTTGCAGCAAGCTCAGAGTCGTTTTTAAGCACGTCTTCTACCACCTCTTGTGACGTGCAGTCTAATAGCAACATAATAACATTATTTTCTTTATTGAGCCTTGCGTAGTTATATGCTTGCAATGGGTCCACTGATGTTATTTGCGCTTTAGGTCTTTTTATATGGACGCTATATGCGTCTGCTGCTACCATTAGGCTATATATGGACAACGCTATCACTACATATCTGCTGTTATGCTCAATCTTGTCTCTAAACTTCACAGCCAGCGCAATAACAACTACCCATAGCAAGCTATCAAGTATCTGTCTTGAGGGCACACTATACGCATCCACATTTCCGTCAAGTGCGGGCAAACTTACGGACAAAATGCCAGTTTCAACAAGTGCCAGCAGACACAGGGTTGATACCAGCACAAATGAGAGCTTTCTAGTTTTAGTTGTATAGAATAGGGCAGACAGCGCAATAAATATTAGTATAGTGCTTTCGGCAGGTTTTGCATAACAGTATTATACAGAGCTTTTAGTTCCTGTGGCTCTAGTATATGTATAGTTCCCTGCCAAGTGAACAGGTGGTAGCACATCTCAAGTAGTCCCTCAGCCTCAAACTCCACCAGCAGACTGCCATCGTCTTTATTCTCTGTTATTTTTTGGCTTGGGTGGAACTCAAACAGCCGCGCATCGCCTGCCACATCTGCATCAACCCGCCACTTCACCTTATACTTCATGCCGTCTTGGAACACCCCAAATGAGTTCTTAGCATATTCGTTTATGTCAAAGTTGCCCGCATCAAAGCTATCGGGTAGCACCTTGACGTTCTTTATGTGGTGCAACTTATATAGACGGGGTGAACCGCCCCCCTTGCTTGTTGCCACTAGATAGCCCAGTTTGCCATATAGGAAACCAAGCGGACAGAGCGTTGACTTCTTAACCGTCCCATCAGAGTGCAAATATCCGATTGCAATCTGATGAAACGACAGCACTGCTTCTTGTAGCTTGCCGACTATTTCACGATTCAGCTTGATATGCGGGGCAGGGCTGTTGGCGACACCGTTCATAAGCGTCAGTTGCTCAATGTTATTCTCTAACTTCCGCGAATAGTCGCTGAACGAAGTCAGCTTGTTGTATAGTGTTTTAAGGGTTTCTGACAACTCGCCCTTGCTTTTAAGCATTTTAACAGCGGCGTTTATAGCCGATAGCTCACCCTCAGTGATGTAGTTCGGCGGAAATACACGTTGGCGTTCCAGCCTGAAATAAGCCTTCCTGTCCTCCACCCGCCTGATAAATGCCGTTGGGTATAGGTTAGCCACTAGTTCAATAACTCTTTCAGCTGTGCGCCGCTCCCAGCCGAACTCTTGCATTATTTCGTCATAGCCCAGCCCGTCCATAGAGGCACAAAGCCTATTGATAAGGCTCATTATCTCATAAACTCTATCGTATTGTGCACGTTCTTGTGCCATAATTCACCCCATAATCATTATAAACATTGTAATGAAAATAATTGCAAATGCAACTAAAATATGACCAAATTTGTCGGATGTGTGTGTTATGGTGTTTATAAAATAATTTAAGGAGCGTGAATATTATGCGTGAGATTGTATTTGACACGGAAACTACAGGGTATAGTCCTACTTCTGACAGGATTGTGGAGATAGGTTGTGTGGAGCTGTTAGACGGCACACTAACGGGCAATACCTTTCAACGCTATCTAAACCCAAAGCGGAGCATACACCAGCGTGCATTGGAGGTTCATGGGCT
>BNUJ01000144.1 GCA_025997275.1 Deferribacterales bacterium | reverse complement strand
TGAATCTCAGATAAGAGACCTAGACTTCGCAGAGGCTTCCGCTGACCTAGCAAAAAAACAACTACTAATGACCACACAAACAAACCTGCTCTCGCAAACTAACGCTCTGCCACAAACAATAATGCAGTTGATAAAATTCTAAAATACCTATTGACAAGCCCTAAATCTGCTATTATTATGACTAGTGGTATTATTGCCGTTACTCTGATTCAATAACACAGCTAATATACATAACAATTCTGTAAGGGGAGACGTCAGTGAACTTATCGGAGCTGAAGAAGAAGTCTATTGAGGACTTGATAGCAATTGCTGGGGATTTAGGTATTGATAATGCAGGCAACCTGTTAAGACAGGAGCTGATGTTTGAAATCTTAAAGACCACTAGCACGAAAAATGGGCAAATCTACGGACAAGGCGTGCTTGAAATCTTGCAGGACGGATTCGGTTTCCTGCGCTCATCTGATTTCAACTATCTGCCCGGTCCAGATGACCTATACGTGTCCCCCGCACAGATACGCAAGTTTCTACTGAGAAACGGCGATACTGTTGCAGGGGAAATTCGCCCGCCTCGCGAGGGGGAGAAGTATTTTGCTCTCTTGAAGGTAGAGAGTATCAATGATGACCCCCCTACCCGTCAACGAAAGCTATTTGAGAACCTAACCCCGCTATTTCCAGATGAACGGATGAACTTAGAAGCATTTCCTACGCGCTATGACACTCGTATAATCAACCTTGTATCGCCAATCGGCAAAGGACAGCGTGGCTTAATCGTTGCACCACCTAAAACAGGCAAAACTATGCTGTTAAAGTCTATCGCAAACAGCATATCAGAAAACCATCCCGAAGTTGTAATGATAGTGTTGCTAATAGACGAACGCCCAGAGGAAGTTACCGACATGCAGCGTTCCGTTAAGGCTGAAGTAGTCAGCTCTACATTTGACGAGCCTGCATACAGGCACGTGCAAGTTTCAGAGATGGTTCTTAATAAAGCTAAACGGCTTGTTGAGCATGGCAAAAACGTAGTTATCCTATTAGATAGTATTACCCGTCTAGCTAGAGCATATAACTCAATAGAACCACCCAGCGGCAAGGTTCTATCGGGCGGCGTTGATGCAAATGCACTGCACAAGCCGAAACGTTTCTTCGGTGCCGCACGTAATATAGAATTTGGCGGTAGTCTCAGCATAGTGGCAACTGCATTGGTTGACACAGGCTCACGTATGGATGAAGTTATATTTGAAGAGTTTAAGGGCACTGGCAATATGGAGCTTCACCTTGACAGACGTTTAGTTGAAAGGCGCACATTCCCTGCTATAGATGTTAATAAATCTGGCACTAGACGTGAAGAGCTACTCTTAACCCCAGAAGAACAAAATATGGTAATTGTGCTACGCAGGTTCTTGTCTAATATGAACTCCGTTGACGCTATGGAGTTCCTGCTAGATAAGATTAAAGGCACAAAGAACAATATGGATTTCTTAAACTCTATGAAAAAATAGGCACAATTACCCACAATGTTGTTGTCAGCCTTATCAGTTAGGTTTAGGCGAACCCTGTTCTGCCTGTTAGCACCTCTGACGGTCGCTATCGTTATTGAGGAACTAGGTAGGCTCTATCTGTTGCTAGTATCAATGGAGCCAGCTCAGTATTCAGAATACGCAGCAGACATCTGGCGAATGTTTGGCGTAGGAACGCTTTTAGACATTAGGGTTGCTTGCATAGTGCTTGCACCCGCACTACTGGCTGGTATTTGTAACTATAAAGCACAGAGAATCCTTGTTGTTATATCCATCGTTCTTATTACGTGGCTGACTATCGTTAACGTCTATTACTTTCAGACCTTTGGCAAAAGCATAGACGTTTTTATCTTTGGTTTGATTGATGATGACACAACGGCTATTATTAAAACGGTTATTAGTCAATATCCGGTGACGAATGCGCTAGTTGCGACAGTTCTTATCGGCTATCTATCAAACACGCTCTTTGCTCGCTGGCAGGCTAGATGTGCCGAGTTTCAGATTAGAAACTTTTCGCCAGTTCCGTCTGCTGTAGTAGTTATTGCAATAATTATAGCATGGGTTATCGGGACACGTGGTTCTGTGGGCAAGTTCCCGTTGAGACTATCAAGAGCACAGGTTTCAGCATTGCCAATGTTAAATGAATTCACTAAAAACGCTGGAATGTCGTTGCAAGAAGCGTATAAAAACTATAAAAAAGAGGAGTTCACATCAGTAACAAACGAGGACGGGGACGCTATCTATTCGGAGTTTTTTGGCAAATCCACTAAAGCATCGCTGGAGCTGCTAATGGACACAACGGGCACTGCACCCGAACCTGCAAGGAGACAACCCCCTCATATCCTATTATTTGTTATGGAGAGTATGGGCAGTTTTCTAATGGGGCTGGACAACCCTAGTCGCAACCTTTTGG
>BNUJ01000143.1 GCA_025997275.1 Deferribacterales bacterium | reverse complement strand
CCAAGAGTATGGCATACGCCCAGCCGAGCCGTTAGCAATATTTTGTTTTATTCTTTTGTCATTTGGGTTTTGGTATGGAACAGCTACCTGCTCTTTATAGAAACTATTGTTTTCCGATTTTGTGGCGAAATTCATAAGCCGTATTATGATATGATTATTGATAGGCTAGGCAACGGCGGGGCTATTAAAAACATTTATAAATTACCTGCAAGAAAAAATGAGAAAGAGGGCGTTAGCTTGTTTAGTCTGCTTGCTCAAGCTAACCCAGTTTGATTTACGCTCATATGACTGCGCTTGGTGGTTTTACCAAATATATGTGCACTATTTGCATCGTAAAAACACAGCTTATTTTCTAATTTCTCAAAATTTGGGGCTGACATAGATAATTGACAAAAGGAGTCAATTATATTATGTTTGGAAGTGTGAAATTAAGGCATTGTAGGCTATCTAGTAGCCAAATAAAAAGTTTGCTTAACTTTTTTATATCAGGTGCTACAGCTAGAACTGCTACTGAGCTTTCTGGTGTCAACAGAGATACAGCTATCAAGTTTTATGATAAGTTGCGTCAAATAATCTGTTAAGACTCTCCGTTTTTGTGTGGCGAAATTGAGGTTGACGAGAGTTATTTTGGTGGCGTTAGGAAAAGCAAGCGAGGACGAGGGGCAGCAGGTAAGACAGCTATTTTTGGTTTGTTAAAGAGGGCTGGCTCAGCTCATCTAGCAGGCTAATTAGATATAAGCTGAATATGCCAGCACACTTAAAGGGCAAGAAATGACCGCACTTGTTAGCTAGCTAGTTTATTAAGCACTACTTCATCGTTTTCTGCTAACGTTGAGTGCATAGCGCGGAATCTGTCCACAAGTTGTGTCACAGTGAGGCTTGCTTTCTCCTGCCCGCTGATGTCTAGCACTATGCGTCCTTTATCCATCATAATTAGCCTGTTTCCATAGCTAATCGCCTGTTGCATATTGTGCGTTACCATAATGGTAGTTTTGTTCTGTTCACGCACAAGTTGTTCCGTCAGTGCCATTATAACTTCTGCATTGCCAGGGTCTAATGCCGCTGTGTGTTCGTCTAGTAGTAGCAGTCGGGGGTTGCTCATCACTGTAGTTAGTAGCGTCAATGCTTGCCGTTGTCCGCCTGACAGTAAGCTCACACGGTCTTGCAGTCTGTTTTCCAGCCCCATATTCAACTCTGCTAACGATTGACGATATAGTTCTCGCGAAATATCGTTCAACGTCCGTGTTAGATAGCGGAAACCTTTCCTGCCACAAAGTGCCATATTCTGCTCTATACTCATATCGCCAGATGTGCCCATTAGTGGATTTTGGTGAATTCTACCTATGAAACGCGCACGTTTATATTCGGCTAGTTTTGTAATGTCTTGTTCGTCTAGCAATATTTTGCCACTAGTTGGTTTTGTAGTGCCAGCTATGGTGTTGAGCAGTGTGCTCTTGCCTGCGCCATTAGAGCCGATAATTGTGATAAAGTCTCCCTCTTGAACGTTAAGAGATATATTATCTAATGCAGTATGCTCGTTCAGCGTGCCTAATGAAAATATTTTTTTTAGAGCAATTATTTTAATCATTATATCTGCGCCTCCTCTTGCGCACTGAAATATGTGTGAATGCCAGACAGCCTATCAACATTAAGCCTGTAATAAGTTTCAAGTCGCTGGGTGTCAGCCCTAAGTCGTAGCCATATTCACGTCCTAGATACATCACCGCTTTGAATAGTGTGCAGCCCGCTAGGACACTCAATGTTTTGGTAAATATTGAACTGCCACGCAATAGAAATTCGCCAAGCATTACAGATGCCAAGCCCGATATGATAATGCCCTGTCCAAGATTCACATCGCCGAAGCCTAGATACATCGCCGCAAAGGCACCAGATACTGCCGTCATACCATTGGCTAAACTTACACCTATTATTTTCATAATGTCACCATTGATGCCTAGCGTGGTTACCATACTAGGATTGTCGCCCATAGAAATCATCGCAAGCCCCATATCGGTAGATAAAAATGCGTCTAATAATAACTTAAATAACATAACTATTATAAAAAATGCTAACGCCACTGCAATTTCAGCGGGCATAATAGTGCCGAGCGTATTTTCTATCTGTGAGATAGCGGTCGTTTGCCCCAGCAGAGCTAAGTTTGCCTTGCCACCTAACACGCGAATGTTGATAGAATAGAGCATTGTTAGGGTGAGTATCCCCGCCAGCAGATTCTGTACCTTTAGTTTAATATGTATCAGTGCAGTGATTATGCCAGATAGTGCCCCTGCAATGAACGCTATAGATAGCGAAAATAGCGTTCCATAGTCAGCTGTAAGCATTGATGCTGCCACTACTGCACCAAGCGGGAAACTGCCGTCAACCGTCATATCGGGAAAGTCTAGTATTCTAAAGGTAATAAAGACGCCTAACGCCATTATTCCATATATAAACCC
>BNUJ01000142.1 GCA_025997275.1 Deferribacterales bacterium | reverse complement strand
TCTAACGTAGCATCGTTACTCACATAGTCGCCATCCAGTAGCCCACAATGCCCATGGTCTGTGTATTCACACAGACAAACATCTGTTATAACTAATAGTTCACTGCAATTTTGCTTGATAGCGAAGGTTTTGAAAACACCGCCATAATGAGCTATGCGGTAAAATTTGCCTCAAAGTACTACGGACCTTTCCGTGAAGCAGCCGAATCTGCACCAGCGTTTGGCGACCGCAAGAGCTACCAGATGGATATTGCCAACCGCAGAGAGGCGATAAGAGAAGCCTTGCAGGATGTGAACGAAGGGGCGGATATGCTGATAGTCAAACCAGCGTTAGCGTATCTTGATATTGTGCGCGAGGTGCGCGACAACACGTTGCTGCCACTTGCTACGTATAACGTATCAGGCGAATATTCTATGATTATGGGGGCGATTGAGCGTGGTTGGCTTGATAAAGAGGTGATAGTAGAAACGCTTATATCAATGCGCCGTGCGGGTAGCGATATGCTCATCACCTACTTTGCCAAACAAGCGGCAAAGATGTTATCCCTAGTTTAATGACAAAATACTGCAAACTCCCTACTTGTATTCTAGCTCTTTTAGTCTCTTATCCATAACCTTTTTAATATCAAGCAGAGTATCTTTGTAGAGTGACATGATTTCCTTGTTAGAAACTGACTTCATAGAGAACAGCTCTGGCGTGTCAACCTCTAGGGCGGTGGCTATGCGCTCTAACATATCTAGCGAGGGAAATTTCTTGCCTATCTCTATCATACCGATATAGCTGGTAGTGCTGTCCGCTCTTTCTGCCAGTTTCTCTTGCGATTGATGTGCATTTGGATGATGATTTTGATACTACAGCGTTTAGTATATCATTACTAGCAAGGTATGCTAATGCTAAATTTGAAGTTTATGGTACAGTCGGGTTAGACTTTAACTCAAATACGTTGAGTGAACATCTTGTAGGAACAGTAGCATCCACTAGTGTGGATGCTACATTTGACGATTCTGGCACTAGCATTGGTTTCCATATAGGTGCGGGAGCTAAATGTTACTTCACTGATAACGTCTATGGTGGTGCATCGTTTGTATATCTGACTAATTCTCAAAGTGTAGAAGGCGAGGATAGCTATAACCTAGGCGGCTTATCAGCACAGTTTGCGTTAGGTTATACATTCTAAGTGGTTTCAGTGTCCATTCCCGCCCGCCAGCTACTATATGGGCTGGCGGGGTTTATTGGTTGTCAAATAAGGCAACTATACACTTGACTGGACTACATCTAGTTTGCTATGCTAATCAAATTAAATAATAGGAGCAGGAGAAATAAGATGAACACAAAGGTCGTTGCTACAATCAATCTTAAAGGTGGTGTTGCCAAGACGACTACCACTGTTGGTCTCGGTCAAATTCTTGCGGGACACTTCGGAAAAAAGGTGCTAATCATAGACTTAGACCCACAGACAAATGCTACAGTTATGCTGATTGGGGAAGAAAAATGGCTTGAGTTGGACAATAATGGTTATACTCTTGCCACGTTGTTTTCCGATGCTATAGAAAGTAATAGCAAATTTGATTTGTCAAATACATTGCAATCGTCCGTAGGGGGAGTTAAAGAAGTCAAAACACTAGACCTATTGCCGTCAAGCCTTAGACTTATAGACTTGCAAGACAGGCTACCATCAATGCCAACGAGATGGTTTCAAATGCGTAGCCCAGTGAAAATCCTACAGAGAGGCATAAAGGAAATTCTAAATAATTATGACTTGATACTCATTGATTGTCCGCCAAGCCTAGGAAATATTTTGTTTCATCGTGTTGAATTATAGGCACATTCAATCACAAATGCAACACTTCCATCTCTGTTTTCTACGCTCCCTTTCTCCCAGCTGTGATTAGGTAAAGATATGATTTATATCACATCTTTCCCTAGAAAAAGTGTGATATAAATCACATCTTTTCTTTTTTCTCTTGAAATCAAGTTTAGTAGGTGCAACGTCTTGGATATGCAGATTGATAGTAAGCTCTACAAACGCCAAGCCATTGCCGATAGGACTACGAATTTTAAGGACAGATTGCTCACTCCCACGTGTTTATATCAGTTCTATTTTTATGACGCACCCCAAAAGGCTTTCCCATGTGATGACCTCCGTTGGGTTGCCTCTATAATAAGCTTTTCAAGTTTATCGCGTTTTTTCCATTTCATAGCCAGCTTGGAGTTATCCATGCCATTAGTAGCGATAACAGATTTCAATTCTTTGATATCTAGCGTGGCAAGTGTTTCTGTAAGCTTATCTATACCCTGTTCAAGCAACACAAAAGGGTCAATCTTTGCTACCAGTTGAGGTTTAAGCTTTTTTTGTTTTGGCTTAACTGCTTCATCGCCAATAATGGCAACAATTTTATGGACAAACTCACTATTAGATTTTATTTCGTTCTCTACATAAGAACTTATGAGCTTCCATAGAGCAAGAGCAATGGCTTTCTCGTT
>BNUJ01000141.1 GCA_025997275.1 Deferribacterales bacterium | reverse complement strand
AAATATGACAGCAAACAACGCCCAGCTATGCCCTATAAGCCAGCTAAAACCGTTCACATAAAGCAATAAAAAGACTGCGAACACCGATAAAACTGACTCTAGTTGTATCTAGGCTGAACCGTGAGCTACCGACCCATGCGAGGGGGGGGGGGGCAACGATACTTATCTGTTTTATGCTGATAACCCCAACCTAGACTTTTCTAAAGCTAAAGTATTTTATCACCCGAACGTGCCGATGAGATTGCTTGAAAATACTATTCACGACGGCTTTAATACATTCGGCATTTTTGGTAAAAATCATGCGTGGAATAGGTTTGTTATAAACTTTACAGGTCGGGCTGGTTTATCTATGGAGCTTGAACGGGCTTATTTTAGCCAGTATCCAGTGCTACCAGATAGTTTTATCACTCCATTTATCATATTGTCAGTTTTATCGGTGTTCGCAGTCTTTTTATTGCTTTATGTGAACGGTTTTAGCTGGCTTATAGGGCATAGCTGGGCGTTGTTTGCTGTCATAGTTGCCGTGCAGGTGCTTGTTATCTTGTTCTATGCAGGGCAAAAGAATGACTTGAGCTATGATGAAGTAGCCACATATTATAGGGCTAATAATAGTGCTGTCAATAATAGTCCTTCTGCCGTGAACCCGCTCCACGCAGACCGCGATGCAGGCAATGCTAACTGGCGTTCACACAAAGAATTATTTGAGGCTATGACGGCACAACCAGACGAAAGATTGTCTCATTTTAATAAATTGCGAACTAGAACATCCGTGCACTCTCAATTGCACTATATGCAGCTACATTTGTTATCTCTGTTGTTCCCCAATACTTTTAGCGTTTATCTGGGCGTAGCGATTAACATTATGTGGTTTGTCGGTGTGTGTATTGTAGTCTATGCTATATCTAAGCGATTCTTAGCGGGCAAGCTGGCACTATTACCGCTTGTCTTTTGGGGGTTCAGCGGTGCGGCTGTATCAATGGGGACGTATATTCGTGCATATAGTATGGCTGTGTTCTTTTACACATTGCTGGTCTATATAGCACTCATTATGCTGACAAAGCCGCGTCTTTCGTTGAGATTTTGCGCAGTGCTTGCCTTAACATTTTTCTTTGGTTTTGATGCGCACAATTATTTTATATTTTGGTTTGCGGGCGTTGCTCTTATCCCCATAGTTTATATGTTGTGGCAGAGACGTTACACAGGTATTGCTAAATGTGCTGTTTCGCTGGCATTCGCCATTGCAGGCTATTACATTTTCAACCCTGCATTCTTGAGTGCATTGCGAACATTCAGTGGAAATAGCCTAGTGAACGGCATATCAGGCATATTAGAATATTTTGTGGGATACGTGCGTCTCTTGAATGCGGAGCTTTTTGGAGGTGTTCCTTTATACATTGTGCTAGTTATACTTGTTTTGTTAGTTGCGCGCTTTATACGTGAAAGGTTTGTGTTCCGTTGTGCTGGTTTTACAGATGAAAATACGTTAATAAAATTTCACGTTGAAAAAAAACAACTGCCCTCAGGGTCGCACTGGGATATAAAACTTGATAAAAATTATATGTTGCTCGCTGTAGCGGTGGTTTTCTATATTGTGGCTATCTCTAGGTATGTGAATGTTCTTGGTCGTATTGACTACTACCTGTGGGGGGTAGCTCCCGTGCTAGTAATATTGTTATTGTCCCTGCTAAAAGGGGTAATTAACAATGCTAAAGTATTTGTGTGTATTGCACTGTTGTTCACGCTTGTAGGTGAGCAGGGTAAGATTTTAACGCGTTTTGGGCGAACGAACTACCCCGCCATAGCTGAGACATATAGCGATGTGCCACAAGCATTTAGCAGTGCTGTGCAGGCACTAACTGCTGATAGTACGTTACAAAATGTGCGAATATCCAGTCTATACACAAGTGAATCGCTATTAAATGACGGACAGCCTAACTATACTAATATGGTCATTGTAGCGGACACGGAGCTGCAACCCAGTGAACTATTAGGCAGGTTAAAAGTAGAGGAGCAGAGAGCAGGACGAGTTGACACTGGCAGGTGGGGTGCCCGTCCGCTAGATATAGACATAATAGACTATGCAGGGCAGCCCATAAACACTGACGAGCTGACCATCCCACACTCGCAAATGACCAAACGTCCATTCGTGCTGATTCCGCTAGCAGAGTTGCTACCCGACTATAAACACCCCGTAAGCGGACAGAACGTGGGGCAGATGATGAGTAAAATCTGATGTTATTTGCTTTTATACAGTAGCCAGCTATTATCGTCAATGAACGGCACACGTTCCTTAAAGCCACGCGCTGAAAGCTCTTTTAATATAACCTCAGCGTCTATTCTCGTTGGCGTCAGCTCTGTATCAAGAATGCACAGAACAATAGCGTTGTCGTCCGCTATGTGCTCAAAAACATTAAACAAGACATCATATTCGCCAATTTCTAATACTGCTGTAGCCTCACGTAAGTTCATCACTTTATACGTCATACCATAAGCACCAAACGTAGTATCAGTAACTATAATGGCG